>NZ_JBFAHW010000019.1:0-129868 GCF_040654355.1 Streptomyces sp. NPDC050704
GGCGCCCTCAGTGAGGACGAGCAGCAGACCCTCATCGAGTTGCTCGGCAAGCTGACCACGCACTCCGCGCACTTCGACGTCCGCGCCCCCTTCCCGTACGAGCCCCGGAGCAGCCCTAGAACTTGTTGCGCGGGGTGATTCCCAGCGACATGCCCGATAGGCCGCGCTGGCGGCCGCCCAGCTTGCCGGCGATGGCGCGCAGGGCCGCGCCGGCCGGGGAGTCGGGGTCGGTCAGGACGATCGGCTTGCCCTCGTCGCCGCCCTCGCGCAGGCGGACGTCGATCGGGATGGAGCCGAGGACCGGGACGTTGGTGCCCGTCGTGCGGGTCAGGCCCTCGGCGACCGACTGGCCGCCGCCCGTGCCGAAGACGTCGACCATCTCGTCGCAGTGGGGGCACGGGAGACCGGACATGTTCTCCACGACGCCCACGATCTTCTGGTGGGTCTGGACGGCGATGGAGCCCGCCCGCTCGGCGACCTCGGCGGCGGCCTGCTGCGGGGTCGTGACGACCAGGATCTCGGCGTTCGGTACCAGCTGCGCCACCGAGATCGCGATGTCGCCCGTGCCCGGCGGGAGGTCCATCAGCAGCACGTCCAGGTCGCCCCAGTACACGTCCGCCAGGAACTGCTGGAGGGCGCGGTGGAGCATCGGGCCGCGCCACACGACCGGCGTGTTGCCCGGCGTGAACATGCCGATCGAGATGACCTTCACGCCGTGCGCGGACGGCGGCATGATCATGTTCTCGACCTGGGTCGGAGTGCCGTCGGCGCCGAGCATGCGCGGCACGGAGTGGCCGTAGATGTCGGCGTCGACGACACCGACCTTCAGCCCGTCCGCGGCCATCGCCGCCGCCAGGTTCACCGTCACCGAGGACTTCCCGACGCCGCCCTTGCCGGAGGCGACCGCGTAGACGCGGGTCAGCGAGCCGGGCTGGGCGAAGGGGACCTCGCGCTCGGCCTTGCCGCCGCGCAGCGAGGACGCGAGTTCACGCCGCTGCTCGTCGCTCATCACGTCGAGGGTCACGTCGACGCGGGTGACGCCGTCGACCGCCGCGACGGCGTCCGTGACGTTCTTCGTGATGGTCTCGCGCATCGGGCAGCCGGAGACCGTGAGGTAGACGGTGACCGCGACAGCACCGTCCGTACCGATCTCCACCGACTTGACCATTCCCAGCTCGGTGATAGGGCGATGGATCTCGGGGTCGTTCACTGTCGCCAGTGCTTCACGCACCGCGTCTTCCGTAGCCATAGGACGATGGTACGGCGACCGGCGGGGGAGCCGGGAAGCCCGTCACCGGTCGTCTACGTCACGCCCCCCAGGTCGTTCTGCCGGGAATACGACACGACCGTCACCGTGCGACTCCGCCAGCTCCTTGACCAGGTCCTCCAGCTCGGAACGGATCCAGTCCCGAGTGGCGACCTCGCCGAGTCCGATGCGCAGCGCGGCGATCTCGCGGGTCAGGTACTCGGTGTCCGCGATCGACCGCTCGTTCTGCTTGCGGTCCTGTTCGAGGTTGACCCGGTCGCGGTCGTCCTGCCGGTTCTGCGCGAGGAGGATCAGCGGGGCGGCGTACGAGGCCTGCAGCGAGAGCATCAGGGTCAGGAAGATGAACGGGAACGTGTCGAAGCGCAGCTCGCGCGGCGCGAACACGTTCCACACCACCCACAGGGCGACGACGACCGTCATCCCGACGATGAACCGCCCCGTCCCCAGGAACCGCGCGATCCGCTCCGACAGCCGCCCGAAGGCCTCCGGGTCGTACTCGGGCAGCAGCCGGCGCCGGGGCCGCTGCGGCTGGTCCAGCCGCAGGCGCGACCGGTTGGCGGCGGTCGCCCCGGTGGCGGCCCGCTCACGGCTCTCGCGCTCAGGAGCCATGGGCAGCCCCCTCGTCGGAGGACTTCCGGTAGACGGCGTCCTCGGCCAGGTGGAACTCGGTCTCGCGCCAGTCCTCGGGCAGCATGTGGTCGAGTACGTCGTCCACGGTGACCGCCCCGAGCAGCGAGCCGCTCTCGTCGACGACGGGCGCCGCGACCATGTCGTACGCCGCGAAGAAGCCCGCCACGACCGGCAGCACGGCCTCCGGGTCCAGCGGCCGCAGATCGTCGTCGATCATCGAGCCGACGAGTGTGTACGGCGGGTCGCGCAGGAGCCGCTGGAAGTGGACCGTGCCGAGGTACTTGCCGGTCGGCGTCTCGTCCGGCGGGCGGCAGACGTACACCTGGGCGGCCAGCGCGGGGGAGAGGTCGGCGTTGCGCACCCGCGCGAGCGCGTCCGCGACGGTCGCGTCGGGCCGCAGCACGATCGGCTCGGTCGTCATCAGACCGCCCGCCGTGCGCTCCTCGTACGCCATCAGCCGCCGTACGTCCGCCGCGTCGTCCGGACGCATCAGCGCCAGCAGCCGTTCCTTGTCCTCCTCCGGCAGCTCGCCGAGCAGGTCGGCCGCGTCGTCGGGGTCCATCGCCTCCAGGACGTCCGCGGCGCGCTCCTCCTTGAGCTTGCCGAGGATCTCGATCTGGTCGTCCTCGGGGAGCTCTTCGAGGACGTCGGCGAGCCGGTCGTCGTCCAGGGCGGCCGCCACCTCCGCGCGCCGTTTCGGGGACAGGTGGTGCAGGACGTTGGCGAGGTCGGCGGGGCGCAGCTGCTCGAAGGTGGCGAGCAGGCTCTCGGCGCCCTGCCCGTGCTCCTCCAGCGAGAACCCGGTGACGGCCGACCACTCGACGGTCAGGGTCTCGCCCTTGGCCCGCCGGAAGGTGGTGGCGCCGCGCCCCTTCCGCACGAAGACCCGGTCGATCTCCCAGTCGCGGCGGGCGGGCAGCTGCTGGATCGACACGTCGAGCACGGTGACCTCCTCGTCGGTCCCGGCGAGCCGCACACGCCGGTCCAGCAGCTCGCCGAGCACGAGCCGCTCGGTGGGCCGCTGCTCGAAGCGCCGGACGTTCAGGACGCCGGTGGTGATGACCTGGCCGGACTCGATGCCGGTGACGCGGGTCATGGGCAGGAAGATGCGCCGGCGGGTGGAGAGTTCGACGACCAGCCCGAGCAGCCGGGGAGGCCGTCGCCCGACGCGCAGCATGGCGACCAGGTCGCGTACGCGGCCCACCTGGTCGCCGTTGGGGTCGAAGACGGCGATGCCGGAGAGGTGCGAGACGAAGATCCGGGGGGTGCCTGCCGCCATGCCCGCGCCTCCTTCCTCGTACGGACTTCGGTACGGGTGTTTTGGTCTGTCATGTCCGCTCGGGTGGGCTTCAGGCTAGCCCGTCCCGGTCGGATACGCGCTGGTGGGGGGTCTGGACGGACTGACTCCGAGGGACGTTCAGGGCCCCGGTACGCTGCGGTACGCCGTTGAGGACCCCGCACGAGAGGCAGCACCACCTGTGACTGCGATTCCCCAGGGACGAACCCGTAAGTCCGTGCTGGCGGGCGCGATGTGCGCGCTGGTCGTCACGGGGGCCGGGCTGACGGGGTGCGGCGGCGAGGACCCGGACGCGGGGACGAACGGGGTCGGGAAACTGGCCCCGGCCAAGATCCAGAGCAGGACCCAGTCGGCCGCCAGGGCCGCGGAGACCGTACGGCTGTCCGGGGCGGTGATCAGCAACAAGCGCACGTACAAGCTGGACATGCGGCTCAAGGACGACGGCGGTACCGGCTCGGTCACCTCGAAGGGCGTGACGTTTCGCCTGCTGCGGGTCGACGAGCAGCTCTTCATCAAGGCCGACGCGGACTTCTGGGACCACCAGGACGGCAAGGGAGACGACGGTACGACCGACGCGACGGCCGCGGGCAAGCTCGAGGGCATGTATGTGAAGGTCCCCAAGGGTGACCCCGCCTATCAGCAGCTCAGCGTCTTCACCGACAAGGACGTGCTCCTCGACGGCCTCCTCGCCCTGCACGGCGAGCTGGCCACCGACGGCCGCCACGAGCAGAACGGCATCCGCACGATCCGCCTGACCGGCGACGAGGGCTCCGGCGGCAAGCTGGACATCTCCCTGGAGGGCAAGCCGTACCCCCTCCTCCTCGTCCGCGCCGCCGGGGCGGGGACGCTCCGCTTGACGGACTGGGACAAGGACTTCGCCCTGGAGGCCCCGGCGAAGAACGAAACGGTGGACTACGGGCAACAGCTGCCGTCGTCTTGAGCGGGCTCGTCCGGCGGGGGAGGGTTGTCGGGCAGCTGCGGGTGGTTCGTGGCTGGTCGCGCAGTTCCCCGCGCCCCTGAAAGAACGGGGCTGCGCCCCTGTCTTTTGCCTTTAGGGGCGCGGGGCTGTGTCAATATGCGGCTCCGCCGCGTGGGCGCGACCAGCCCCCACGACCCGCAGTCGACCACGAACCTCCGCGCGAAGCGCTCAGCCCCGCTTGCGCTTCTTGAAGAGCAGACGGGGAAGCCCCGCCGGGATGGCTTGACGCGTAGTCGCCGCAGTAGAAACGGGCGGCGCCGCAAGCGACCCGTCCGGCAGCGACGCAGTCTCCCCCGTCGGCGCCAGCCGAAGCACCCGGCACTCCCGCCCCCACCGCTCCGGCATCGCCTCCCCGTCGGGCGCGTTCAACCGCTTGCCCTTGAGCTCGGCGACAGCCGCGTCCCACTCCTCGGACCCGGGGGTCAGCTCCACGACCTTCGCGGACCAGGAGACGAGCCGGCCGCCCTTGTCCTTGCTGCGGACGGTGACCACCGCGCCGCCGCCGTCCACGAGACCGGGGAGCGGCTGCTCGCCGGGCCCGTCGCCGACCAGGCACACCGACCCGTCGTGCCACACGTGCCACAGCGCCTGGGAGGAGACCGCGTCCCCCTGGACGGGGAGCCCGCGCACCCAGATGAGCCCGGACTTCTTGGTGGCCTCCTCGACGAGGGCACGTTCGAGCAGCTGATCCGTCATGGGCTCCAGCCTATCCGGGCCTTTCGGCGCGCCTTCAGAGCCAGCCGTTCCGCTTCAGCGTGCGGTGGATCGCGAAACAGATGCCCACCGTGACGCCAAGGACCAGCGGGTAGCCGAACTTCCAGCGCAGCTCCGGCATGTAGTCGAAGTTCATGCCGTAGACCCCGCAGACCATCGTCGGTACGGCGATGATCGCTGCCCAGGACGTGATCTTGCGCATGTCCTCGTTCTGCGCGACGGAGGCCTGCGCGAGGTTGGCCTGGAGGATCGAGTTGAGCAGTTCGTCGAAGCCGACGACCTGCTCGTGCACCCGCGCGAGGTGGTCGGCGACATCGCGGAAGTACTTCTGGATGTCCGGGTCGACCAGCCGCATCGGCCGCTCGCTCAGCAGCTGCATGGGCCGCAGCAGCGGGGTCACCGCCCGCTTGAACTCCAGTACCTCACGCTTGAGTTGGTAGATCCGCGCCGAGTCGACACCACGCGAGACGCCCCTGCGCCCGGGCGAGAACACCTCGGTCTCGACCTCGTCGATGTCGTCCTGCACGGCGTCGGCGACCGCGATGTACCCGTCGACGACATGGTCGGCGATGGCATGCAGCACGGCCGACGGACCCTTGGCGAGCAGCTCCGGGTCGTCCTGCAGCCGGTGCCGCAGCGCCCGCAGCGAGCCCTGCCCGCCGTGCCGCACGGTGATGAAGAAGTCCCGTCCGGTGAAGCACATCACCTCGCCGGTCTCCACGACCTCGCTGGTGGCGGTGAGTTCGTCGTGCTCGACGTAGTGGATGGTCTTGAAGACGGCGAACAGGGTGTCGTCGTAACGCTCCAGCTTGGGCCGCTGGTGGGCGTGGACGGCGTCCTCGACGGCCAGCGGGTGCAGGCCGAACTTGGCGGCGATACCGGCGAACTCGGCCTCGGTGGGCTCGTGCAGACCGATCCAGGCGAACCCTCCGTCCCGGCGCGCCTGACGGATCGCGGCACCGGGCGTGAGGCCCTCGTCGCTCCTGAGGCGGACGCCGTCGTAGTAGACCGCGCAGTCCACGACGGCCGAACTCGTCCCGGCCTCACGGGTGGTGTCGTAGGTGGCGCCGTCCTTGCGCAGCGTCGGGCGGACCGCGGCACGCAGGTCACGGATCATCGACATGGCAGGCTCCTTCGTGAACAAGAGCCGCCGGCAACGGTTGAAACTACCCGGAATGGGGACGTCCTGACTGCGGATGTTTGGCACGTCCACAAAGCGGGGAGCACCGCACCGTCGCGGTGGCAGCTTCGCTACTGATACAGATCAGACAGATCAGGCAAAAACGAAGTGCTCTTCCGTCGTGCACCGGACAGGCATGAGGCGAGTACGGGAGGCGGCAGCCAGCAGAGCGGGAGTTGAGGTACTCAGCAGCCGGAAGAGCGAGTGGTACTGCACGGTCGACTTCGATCCATGGAGCCCCACCTCCTCCGGCCGGTCCCCCGTAGGGGAGGTCCATCCCCCGTAAGGGGAGTCTCATGCGTCGAGACCTGGGTCGGGACTTGAGAGCGACGCTTCTGCGTGCTGCCCCGACCAGCGGCCAAGACTATCAGCCGACTGAAGTGTCAAGCCGTCGCTTTGCCCATTGCCGACGACTTCTATGCTCAACGCATGGCTGATGTTCTTCCTCTCGTGGAGGCCCGGTTGCGTAGCGCGCTGGGCGAACCGGACGCGCGCGCCGCGGTGACCTTCCTCGGCACGGACCGCATCGAGGTGCTCCGCTTCAGCGGCGGAGCCACCACGGAGGGGATCGTCCGCTACGCGACGCTCGGCATGTCCGCCCGGCCGATGGCGGACCCCACGGTGGTCGTCGCCGACCCGGTCGCGGGACCGCGCGCCGAACTGGTCCTCTCCGTACGCGCCGGTGTCGCCGACACCGACAAGGTGCTCCGCCCCCTCGCCGTACTGGCCGCGTCCCCGCAGGTCGAGGGCCTGGTCGTGGCCCCGGGAGCCTCGCTCGACGTGGGCGGTCCCCTGTGGCCCGGCGCGCCCTTCACCTCCGTGCTGGTCGCCGAGCCGGGCGGCCTGGTCGAGGATCTGGAACTCGACGCGCCCCTGGATCCCGTACGTTTCCTGCCGCTGCTCCCCATGACGCCGAACGAGGCCGCCTGGAAGCGGGTGCACGGCGCGCAGGCGATCCAGGAGCGCTGGCTCACCGGCGGAACGGACCTGCGCGATCCCGCACGCAAGTCCGTTTCCCTGGACTGACCCTCAACGGCCGACCGGGGGCCGCCAGTTGGGAATCTCACACCCGGAGTACAGGCACCCGGGCCCGGTGTTCATCAGCCGGCGAAGACGGTGACGCCGTCCTCCGTCGCGTGCCGCGGCGCGAGCTCCTCGGCCTCGTGGGTGAGCGCGTTCCGGCGTACGAGGACCACGAGCGCCCCGAGCATCGCGGTGACCGCGGCGACCACGAACGGCATGTGGATGTCGGTCCATCCCTCGATCTTCGGCGCGAAGAACGGGGCCGCGGCGGCCGCGAACCAGCGCACGAAGTTGTAGCCGGCGCTCGCCACGGGCCGCGGCGCGTCCGAGACGCCGAGGGCGAGCTCGGTGTAGACGGTGTTGTTCACGCCGATGAAGGCGCCGGACAGGATCGTGCACACGACGGCCGTGGTGTGGCTGCCGTAGCCGAGGACGAGCACGTCGGCCGCGAGCAGCACCAGCGAGCCGCCGAGCACCTTCAGCGAACCGAAGCGGGCCTGCATGCGCGGCGCCACGAGCACCGAGAACACCGCCAGCAGCAGACCCCAGGCGAAGAAGACCGCGCCGGACTTATACGGGGTCATGTCGAGCACGAACGGCGTGAAGGCCAGCACGGTGAAGAACGTGTAGTTGTAGAAGAACGAAGAGACGGCCGCCGAGGCGAGTCCGCCGTGGCCGAGCGCCTTGATCGGGTCGAGCAGGCCCGTCTTCTGCGCGGGCTTCGGCTGCTCCTTCAGGAACACCGTGATGCACAGGAACCCGATCGCCATCAGGAACGCGGTGCCGAAGAACGGATAGCGCCAGCTGGCGTTCCCGAGCAGCGCGCCCAGCAGGGGCCCGCAGGCCATGCCGAGGCCCAGGGCGGACTCGTACAGCAGGATCGCCGCCGCGCTGCCGCCGGCCGCGGCGCCGACGATGACGGCGAGGGCCGTGGAGACGAAGAGCGCGTTGCCGAGCCCCCAGCCCGCCCGGAACCCGACGAGTTCACCGACCGACCCGGAGGTGCCCGACAGTCCCGCGAAGACCACGACGAGGGCGAGGCCGAGCAGGAGGGTCCGGCGGCCGCCGATGCGGCTGGAGACGAAGCCCGTGACCAGCATCGCGATGGCCGTGATCAGGAAGTACGAGGTGAAGAGCAGCGAGACCTGGCCGGCCGTGGCGTCCAGGCCCTTGGCGATGGACGGCAGGATCGGGTCGACGAGGCCGATGCCCATGAAGGCGACGACGGATGCCCCTGCGGTCGCCCAGACCGCCTTCGGCTGACGCAGGAGGCCGCCGGCTCCCGCGTCGAACGTGTCCCCTTCGGCGGGGCCTCCCGTGCTGCTGTTCATGCCTGCTCCTTCACTGCTCACGTTCACTGCTCACGACGAGATCGTTGGCGTATACACATAATAAGTTAGAGCAGCTAATGAATGCAAGCTACATCTAGTTTTTCCGGGTGAAGGACCTGCGACAAGCACACGCCGGACGGGTGATCGTCCTTGACGCGGCGAAAGACGGGGAGGACCGTGGGGCCCTATGAGGGGCGAACCCAGTTGCCCGAAGTGTGGTGGCCGGGTCAGGGCTCCCGGCCTCTTTGCCGACTCCTGGCAGTGTGATGTGCACGGCACCGTGCATCCGCTGCAGCCCGTGATCCCGCCCAGCGTCGAGGCCCTCAGCGTGGTGGTGCGCCGTGCGCACGTACCGGTGTGGATGCCGTGGCCGCTGCCTGTCGGCTGGCTCTTCACCGGTGCGGCCTTCGCGGGCGACGACCGCAGTGGCGGCCGTGCCACGGCCGTGGCCTGCTCGGGACCGGGTCCGCTCGGCGGCATAGGGGAGCTGCTGCTCATCGCCGAGGAGCTCGGCGTCGGCCTCGGCGCGCGGTACGCGGGCATGGACGGGCCCGACCCGGGGCCGTACATGAACGTCGAGAAGCCGGCCCAGACGAAGGTCCTCGCGGCGGGCCGCCCGACCCCGCTCTGGCATGTCGCCGGAGCTCCCGACGACCGCGCCGTCTTCGCGGGCGAGGCGCGCGGGCTGTGGCTGTGGGCGGTCGTGTGGCCCGAGCAGTCGGGGCTGCTGATGTACGACGAACTGGTGCTGACGGATTTGCGGGATGCCGGGGCGGAGGTTGACCTGCTGCCGTGTGGGGCGCTGTCGCCGCGGATTCTTGAGCCGTAGCTTGCCGCTGGGTCGAGCCCGTTTGTGGGGGTGCTTCGGGCTTGTGGGTGTGTGCGGGCCTGTGGGGGCTGGTCGCGCAGTTCCCCGCGCCCCTTATGGGGCGCCTATGGGACCTGTGCTTCTTACGGGGCGCCCAGGGGGTGGTCCGGGGCCCGTTACCCTTGAGCGGTCCCTGTGTTCCGTCGTCGTCTGGAGTCTGTCGCGTGCGTATCGATCTGCACTGCCACTCCACCGCGTCCGACGGTACGGACACTCCGGCCGAGCTGGTTCGCAATGCGGCCGCCGCCGGACTGGACGTTGTCGCGCTGACCGACCACGACACCACCCGCGGGTACGCCGAGGCCATCGCGGCCGTGCCCGCCGGGCTCACGCTCGTGACCGGGGCGGAGCTCTCCTGCCGCCTCGACGGTGTGGGGCTCCACATGCTGGCGTACCTCTTCGACCCCGAGGAGCCGGACCTGCTGAGCGAGCGCGAGCTCGTCCGCGACGACCGGGTGCCGCGGGCCCGGGCGATGATCGGCAACCTCCAGGAGCTGGGGGTCCCGATCACGTGGGAGCAGGTGGCGCGGATCGCGGCCGGCGGGTCCGTGGGGCGGCCGCACATCGCCACCGCGCTGGTCGAACTGGGGGTCGTGCCCAGCGTCTCCGACGCCTTCACGACCGAGTGGCTCGCCGACGGCGGGCGGGCGTACGTGGAGAAGCACGAGTCGGACCCCTTCGAGGCGATCCGCCTGGTCAAGGCCGCGGGCGGGGTGACCGTCTTCGCGCACCCCGGCGCCGCCAAGCGGGGGCAGGTGGTGCCGGAGTCCGCGATCGCGGAGCTCGCCGCGGCCGGGCTCGACGGGATCGAGGTCGACCACATGGACCACGAGCCCGCCACCCGGGCCCGACTGCGGGGCCTCGCGGGCGAGTTGGGACTGCTGACGACCGGGTCCAGCGACTACCACGGCAGCCGTAAGACGTGTGTGCTCGGGGAGTACACGACGGATCCCGAGATCTACGCGGAGATCACGCGGCGGGCGACCGGGGCGTTCCCGGTGCCGGGCGCGGGCGGGCGCGCCGGCGCCTGATCGCCCGCCTGAGCGTCCGCTTGCGGGTCGGCGCGCTTCTCGTGTCCCGCTTGTGTCCCGTGTGTTCCACCCCACCATCGCAAGGCTCACCGTGTTCGATGTCGCCGTCTTCGGCTCTCTCTTCCTGACCCTCTTCGTCATCATGGATCCCCCCGGGATCACCCCGATCTTCCTCGGACTGACCTCCGGGCGGCCGGCCAAGGTGCAGCGGCGGATGGCGTTCCAGGCCGTCTGCGTGGCCGGCGGTGTCATCACCGTCTTCGGACTGCTCGGGCACCAGATCCTGGACTACCTGCACGTGTCCGTTCCCGCGCTGATGATCGCGGGCGGACTGCTGCTCCTCCTCATCGCCCTAGACCTGCTCACGGGCAAGACGGACGAGCCCAAGCAGACGAAGGACGTCAACGTCGCCCTCGTACCGCTGGGCATGCCGCTGCTCGCCGGGCCGGGCGCGATCGTGTCCGTGATCCTGGCCGTCCAGAAGGCCGACAGCGTGGCGACGCAGGCGTCGGTGTGGGCGGCGATCCTGGCCATCCACGTAGTGCTGTGGGTGGTGATGCGGTACTCGCTGCTGATCATCCGCGTCATCAAGGACGGCGGTGTCGTGCTGGTGACCCGGCTCGCGGGCATGATGCTCTCCGCGATCGCCGTACAGCAGATCATCAACGGGGTCATGCTGGTGATCGAGGCAAGCTGAGCACCTGCGGAGGCTGGGCACCCCGCGGACACCCCTGGCGCACGCAGAACCCCCCGCACGGCATCCCTGCCATGCGGGGGGTTCTGAAGTCTGTCAAACGTCCGCTGCTATGAGGCCGGAGAGCCGGCCGGGCGGATCCAGAGGCGCTGTCCTATGGCGGCGGCCTGCTGAACGATCCGGTTGACGGAGGCGGCGTCCACGACGGTGCTGTCCACGGGGGTGCCGTCGACATCGTCGAGTCGCATGATTTCGAAGCGCATTGGCTTCTCCCTTCGTCTGGTCATCCTCCTGAAGGAGAACTACTGATGTGTGGAGACGAGAGGCGTCTGCGCCCCGCGTTCCCAAGGGATTCAACGGGATGTCTGTTACGAACATTCCCTACGCTAAATAAATTTTTCGAACGTCTAACTACTTGTGAGTATCGGGACCGGTTGTGTTCACACAGTGACGGCCTGCGACAATGATGCGCATATGAATGACGACTTCGCGGCAACCGAGGATCTGGCGTCCCTCGGTACGCGTATCGACCGCGCGAACCAGCTGCTCCAGCGCATGCTCGCCGAGGTGGCGAAGACGCCGTCGACTCATGCGATCTTCGTCGACGCCGGGTATCTGTACGCGGCCGCGGGCCGGCTCGTCGCCGGGACGGAGGACCGGCGGGCCTTCGACCTGGACGCCGAGGGGCTCATCGAGGCGCTCATCGACCGGGCGCGCACGATCTTCGCGGACAGCAGGCTGCTGCGCGTCTACTGGTACGACGGAGCGCGGCGCCGCATCCACACCGCCGAGCAGCAGTCCATCGCCGAGCTGCCCGACGTCAAGGTCCGGCTGGGCAACCTCAACGCCAACAACCAGCAGAAGGGCGTCGACTCCCTGATCCGCAGCGACCTGGAGTCGCTCGCCCGGCACCGCGCCATCAGCGACGCGGCGCTCATCGGCGGCGACGAGGACCTGGTCTCGGCGGTCGAGGCGGCGCAGGGGTACGGGGCCCGGGTCCATCTCTGGGGCATCGAGGCGCCTGAGGGGCGCAACCAGGCGGAGCCGCTGCTCTGGGAGGTCGACAGCCAGCGCACCTTCGACCTGGAGTTCTTCAAGCCGTACGTCGCCCGGCGGACCGGAGTCTCGTACGACATGTCGGCGGCGGCGAGACCCGCGCGGGAGGACGTGCGGTTCGTGGGGGCCCAGATCGCCGCGAAGTGGCTGGGCGCGCGGGGGCGGGAGGCGCTGGCGGAGCTGCTGCCCGGGCACCCCTACCTGCCCGGTCCGGTCGACCAGGACCTGCTGGTGGAGGCCGAGGGACTGCTGCAGTACTCGCTGCGGGGGCAGGCGGATCTGCGGCGCGCGCTGCGGGACGGGTTCTGGGAGCACCTGCAGGGGCAGTACTGAGCGCTCCGCGGGGAGAGCGGTGATGCTGCATCGACGTGCGGCTCCGCCGCGGGTGCGGGTTGGTGGGGGCTGATCGCGCCGTTCCCCGCGCCCCTTACGGGGCGCGGTCGCGGTACCGACTGGACTTCGCCAAGGCCGCTTGGGCGGTTCTCAGCTCGTCCGTTCCCAGAAGGCGGCGAGGGCTTCGGCCGTCTCCAGAGGGCGGTCCGAGTTGGGGGAGTGCTCGGCTCCGCGGATGATCGTGCGGTGCGCGTGGAGACGTACGGCCATGGCGTCCAGGAGCGGGACCGGCCAGGTGTCGTCCTCTTCACCGGACAGGACGTGCAGGGGCAGCGGCACGGCGGCCAGCTCGTCCACGCGGTCGGGCGCCTCGCACAACTGGCGTCCCGTGGCGATGAGTTGAGCGGGGCTGTTGGCGAGCCAGCGGCGCTTGAGGTCCGCGCGGTCGTCGAGACCGGCGTCCAGGTCGTCCTCGGCGTCCTCCGGGGGCTCCAGCGCCTGGATCGCGTCCCACACCTGCGCCAGGTCCATCACGGCGAGCGCGTCCCGCAACAGCTTCACGCGCTGCTGCTGGGAGGGGGAGATCTCGGCGGGGCCGGAGGACATCAGGGTGAGCGAGCGGAACCGGGCGGGTTCCAGCAGTACGGCGGTCCTGGCGACGAGCCCGCCGAACGAGTGGCCCACGACGTGGACGCGGTCCTGCTGCAGGGCGGCCACCTGCGAGAGCAGGTCCAGCGCCAACTCGTCCAGCGCGTAAGGGGATTCGTCGTCCGCCGGCCCCGGTGTCTCGTACTGCCCCCGCCCGTCCACGGCGACGGTCCGGTATCCGGCGGCGGCCAGCGGCTCGTGCAGGGAGATGAAGTCCTCCTTGCTGCCGGTGAACCCGGGCAGCAGCAGCGCGGTTCCTCTCACGGCGCTGCCCGCGTCGATCACGGCGAACTCCCCGCGCGCGGTGCCGAGCCGGTACGCGCGGGCTCCGGAGGGCGGGACGAAGGTGGCAGGCCTGCTCATGAGGACGAGGCTATCCGGGGAACCTCGGGAGCGGGCGGCGGGGGCGGGATGCGAGGGCCGGGCGTATGTGGGGGGAGGGATGCGGGTGCGGGGCGGTCCGGGAGCCGGGTTCGTCCGACTGTGCCCGGGAACGCCGACGGCCCGGCCCCACCGAGTGGGACCGGGCCGTCAGGGTGAGCGTCAGCTCTCCGTTGTCTCGGCGGCTGCCGCCGTCTTGCGCGTGCGGCGACGCGGCGCCTTGACCTCCGGTGCGGCCTCGGCCGTCACCGGGTCCGCGACGGCGGCGGCCGTGGCCGCCGCCTTGCGGGTGCGGCGGGGCTTGGCCGGAGCCACGTCCGGGGTGGCCTCGGTGGCCTGGGCCGGGATGTCGGCCTCGGCGACCGCGACCTTGCGGGTGCGGCGACGGGGCTTCGTCTCGGTCGCCTCAGCCGTGTCCACAGCCGTCTCGGCGGCCTCGGCGGTCTTGGCGGCGGCCGTGGTCTTGCGCGTGCGGCGGGGCTTCGTCTCCGTCGCCGTCACCTCCGCGACCTCGGCCGTCGTGCCTTCCGCGGTGTCCAGCGCGGCCTCGGCGGCCTTGCGGGTACGCCGACGCGGCTTGGTCTCCGCGGGCTCCGCGACGGGCGCCTCCGCCGCAGGAGCGGTTTCGACGACCTCGGCGGCCTTGCGGGTCCGGCGGCGCGGCTTCGCCTCGGGCTCCTCGGACGACTGGGCCGGGATGCCGGCCTCGACGACCTCAGCGGTTTCGACGACCTCGGCGGCCTTGCGAGTGCGGCGGCGCGGCTTGGCCTCGACCGCCTCGGCGGTGTCCAGGGCGGCCTCGGCCGTCGCCTTGCGGGTGCGGCGCGGCTTGGCCTCCGCCACCACGTCGGCGACAGCCGTGTCGGCGGTGGCTTCCACCGTGGCCTCGGCGGTCTTCCGCGTGCGGCGGCGCGGCTTCGTCTCCGTCGCCGTCACCTCCGCGACCTCGGCCGTCGTGCCCTCGGCGGTGTCCACCGCGGTCTCGGCGGGCGCGGTGGCCTTGCGGGTGCGAGTGCGGCGGCGCGGCGCCGGCTCGGCCACCGGGGTCACGGGGGCCACCGGGGCCTCCTGGACCGCGTCCTCGACAACGGCGACCGCGGGCTGCGCGGCCTCCGCAGTCCTGCGCGAGCGACGGCGACGCGGCTTGGCCTCCGCGTCCACCGGCTCGGTCGATTCGGCGACCGGGACCGGCGCGGCCTCGACCGACGTGCTCTCGGCCGTGGCGACCGCGTTCTCGGCCGCCTCCGATGCCGCTCCGCCACGCATCCGGCGACGTCGGCGCGGCGTGCGCGACTCCGCGGCCGGGGCCGACTCGGTGGTCTCGGGGGAACCGGTACCGGTGGTGGTCGGCTCCACGGCGTCCATCGGCGTGCCGTTGCGCGTACGACGACGGCGACGCGGCGTACGAGCCGGGCGCTCACGCTCGCGCTCGGCGGCCGGAGCCGCTGCCGGGGCGGCGGAACGGCCACCGCGGCCACGCGGACCACCACGGCCGCCGGTCTCACCGAGGTCCTCGACCACCTCGGCCGACAGACCGGCGCGGGTGCGCTCGGCACGCGGCAGGACGCCCTTCGTGCCGGCCGGAATGTTCAGCTCTTCGAAAAGGTGCGGGGACGTGGAGTACGTCTCCGGCGGGTCGCTCAGGCCGAGTTCCAGCGCCTTGTTGATGAGCTGCCAGCGCGGGATGTCGTCCCAGTCGACGAGCGTGATCGCGATGCCCTTGGCGCCCGCGCGGCCCGTACGGCCGATGCGGTGCAGGTATGTCTTCTCGTCCTCGGGGGACTGGTAGTTGATGACGTGCGTGACGCCCTCGACGTCGATGCCGCGGGCGGCGACGTCGGTGCAGACGAGCACGTCCACCTTGCCGTTGCGGAAGGCGCGCAGCGCCTGCTCGCGGGCGCCCTGGCCGAGGTCGCCGTGGACCGCGCCGGAGGCGAAACCGCGCTGCTGGAGCTGGTCGGCGAGGTCCGCCGCCGTCCGCTTGGTGCGGCAGAAGACCATCACGAGACCACGGCCGTCGGCCTGCAGTATCCGCGAGACCATCTCGGGCTTGTCCATGTTGTGCGCGCGGTAGGCGAACTGCGCGGTGTTCCGGACCGTCTGGCCCTCGTCGTCCGGCGCCGTGGCCCGGATGTGCGTGGGCTGCGACATGTACCGGCGCGCGAGACCGATGACCGCGCCCGGCATGGTCGCCGAGAACAGCATCGTCTGACGGCGGGCCGGCAGCATGTTGATGATCTTCTCGACGTCGGGCAGGAAGCCCAGGTCGAGCATCTCGTCGGCCTCGTCGAGAACGAGGGCGCGTACGTGCTTCAGGTTCAGCTTCTTCTGGCCCGCGAGGTCCAGGAGTCGGCCCGGGGTGCCGACGACCACGTCGATGCCCTTCTTGAGGGCCTCGACCTGCGGCTCGTACGCCCGGCCGCCGTAGATGGCGAGCACGCGCACGTTACGGACCTTGCCTGCCGTCAGCAGGTCGTTCGTGACCTGCGTGCACAGCTCGCGCGTCGGGACGACGACGAGTGCCTGCGGGGCGTCGGTGAGCTGGTCGGGCTGCGCCCGGCCCGCCTCGACGTCCGCGGGAACGGTGACGCGCTCGAGGAGCGGGAGGCCGAAGCCCAGCGTCTTGCCGGTGCCGGTCTTGGCCTGGCCGATGACGTCGGAGCCCGAGAGGGCGACGGGGAGCGTCATCTCCTGGATGGGGAAGGGACTCGTGATGCCGACCGCCTCAAGGGCTTCGGCAGTCTCGGGAAGGATCCCGAGGTCTCGGAAAGTAGTCAGGGTGCTGCCTCTTCTGTGTATGCGGTGCGAGGCGAGCGCGGGGGTCGTGTCGGGACCGTGCCGGGGACGTCGGCCGCCTGTCGGGCGGGCCGAGTGGCATGGGACCACTGCCGACGCTCGAGCTCTCGTACCGCTGAGGGGTCCCTCCGGGTGCCGTACGCACTGTGCCGTACGGGCGAGGAGGGCTGTCGGGTCGGAGCCGATCGGGCCACCGACCGGGCATCCTCATTCATGCGGCCCGTCGAGTTACGTAGATCAACTCAGCGAGCGCATTACCACCATACCCCGGAATCGCGCACATGTGATGGCCGATTTGGTCACGTAGCCGTCGTCACACTCATTGACCAGGGCCTTCCGCCTTGCGGGGAGCGGGCTATTGTGCGCTTCATGACGACGCCTGACAACGCCCCCGACGCACCCGCCGAACACACCGGAGTCGCCGCCCAGGACTGGGCGAAGGCCTCCGTCGACCCCCAGTACCGCGCCGCGGTCGTGGACCTGCTGGGAGCGCTCGCGTACGGGGAGCTGGCGGCGTTCGAACGGCTCGCGGAGGACGCCAAGCTGGCGCCGACGCTCGCCGACAAGGCGGAGCTGGCGAAGATGGCGTCGGCGGAGTTCCACCACTTCGAGCAGTTGCGGGACCGGCTCACCGAGATCGGCGCGGAGCCCACGCAGGCGATGGAGCCGTTCGTCGCCGCGCTCGACGGCTTCCACAAGCAGACGGCGCCGTCCGACTGGCTGGAGGGGCTCGTCAAGGCGTATGTCGGCGACTCGATCGCCAGTGACTTCTACCGGGAGGTCGCGGCGCGGCTCGACTCCGATACGCGGGGGCTCGTACTGGCCGTGCTCGACGACACGGGGCACGCCTCGTTCGCCATCGAGAAGGTGCGGGCGGCGATCGACGCGGATCCTCGGGTGGGCGGGCGGCTCGCGCTGTGGGCTCGGCGGCTGATGGGCGAGGCGTTGTCGCAGTCGCAGCGGGTTGTCGCCGACCGGGATGCCCTGTCGACGATGCTCGTCGGCGGGGTTGCGGACGGGTTCGACCTTGCCGAGGTGGGGCGGATGTTCTCGCGGATCACCGAGGCGCACACCAAGCGGATGGCTGCGCTGGGCTTGGCCGCCTGAGTTGGCTTGGGCCGGTTCGTTGGCTGCGGGCCGGTGGGGGCTTGTCGCGCAGTTCCCCGCGCCCCTACGGGGCGCGCCCTAACAGGACGCGCCTCAGTGGTCCTCGTCCGGAGTCTCGTCCTTGTTCACACCGTCGCCGAGTGGCGGCGGAGTCTTCCCGCGGGGCGTAGGAGGAGGGACAGGGAGGCCGCCGAGACGGCCACCGCGCCGATCATGAACACCAGGAAGTGGCCGGAACCCAGTGCGGTGTGGGTGAGGAAGGTGCCGAAGAGGGCTCCGGCGACGCCCGTCGAGAGGACCAGGCTGCGAGCCGGCAGGCGGTGCGGCAGCCGGTACGCCGCCGCCCAGGCCAGTGCCAGACCGAGGATCGCGGAGCCGAGCGCTTCCAAGAACATCTGGGGGTCCCTCCCGCACGGCCGTGTGCACTTCGGTCGTAGCCCGTCATACCCGTGACCTGCGGAACACAACCCTTCTCTATGGGTGACTTGTGCTCCATCTGTGAAGCGGGCGGGGAAGTGGGACGCATGGAAAAGGGGCCCGGCGGCCGCTGCCGCCGAACCCCTCTCCGTTGTCTCGCAGTCGCCTTACAGCGCGCCGAAGCCCACCTTGCGGGGGGCCTGCTCGCCGAGCTCCACGTAAGCGATGCGTTCCGCCGGGACGAGGACCTTGCGGCCGTGGTCGTCCACGAGGCTGAGCAGCTGCGACTTCCCGGCCAGCGCCTCGGCCACCGCGCGCTCGACCTCTTCCGGCGTCTGAGCGCTCTCCAGAACGATCTCGCGGGGCGCGTGCTGCACGCCGATCTTGACCTCCACCGCTATGTCCCTCCGACGGTCACTCATGTGCGCGTTCGTCCGCGCCGTACGCAGCACACATTAGCCCGGTGAAGGGACACGCACGGTCCGTCCAAGAACGCCAGGAGCGAACAGGAGGCGGGAACAAAGGCGCGGTCAGTGGTACGTCGCCGCCGCGCCCCGCGTCCCTCAGTGGTGCTCGGTGCCGTGCAGCGGGAAACCCGCGATACCCCGCCAGGCCAGCGAGGCCAGCAGCTGCACCGCCTGCTCGCGCGGCACGCTGCGGTCGCTGTGCAGCCAGGAGCGGGCCACCACCTGGGCGAGTCCGCCCAGGCCGGAGGCGAGGAGCATCGACTCGTCCTTGGACAGGCCGGTGTCCTCCGCGATGACCTCGGAGATCGCCTCGGCGCACTCGAACGTGACCTTGTCCACGCGCTCGCGCACCGCGGGCTCGTTCGTCAGGTCCGACTCGAAGACCAGCCGGAAGGCGCCGCCGTCGTCCTCCACGTACGCGAAGTACGCGTCCATGGTGGCCCGGACACGCAGCTTGTTGTCCGTGGTGGACGCCAGCGCGGTCCGTACGGCCTGGAGCAGGGACTCGCAGTGCTGGTCCAGCAGGGCCAGGTAGAGGTCGAGCTTGCCCGGGAAATGCTGGTAGAGCACCGGCTTGCTGACGCCCGCGCGTTCGGCGATGTCGTCCATCGCGGCCGAGTGGTATCCCTGCGCAACGAAAACTTCCTGGGCGGCGCCGAGGAGTTGGTTGCGTCGGGCACGGCGCGGCAGGCGTGTGCCCCGCGGGCGTGCCGCCTCTGTCTGCTCGATGGCTGTCACGCCGCCTCCCAAAATCGTCCACATGCGGTGAGCGCCGCGCCGCCATCGTACTTTTCGGTAACCCTGGTGTGCGCGGTGCGAGCGGAGAATTTCACGGACCGGACGTCGGTTAAATCCGAGCGGAACGCACCAAAGGGGGGCGTGCCGGGCACGTCAGGATTTCCTGTGCATGCCCCGGCGCGGACTTCGGCGATCGTCCGGCCCACGTCAGCGATAGTCGTCCTCGTCGAGTTCGACGACTCTTGCCTGCTCCGCCAGGTCCGCCTCGTTCGCCCTGTCCGGGTCTCCGTCGGCCGGCGGTTCGTCCCGGTGGGACGCGAGATCCGCGTGCTGTTCGGCGGCGTCGGCCTCGGGGGCCTCCACGTCGAACTCGGTGTCCTCCGTGTCCTGGGAGTCGGCGAGGGTCTCGGGGTCGGTGGGGTCGACAGTCATATGTCCTCTTCCCGAGTGGTGCGAGTGCGCTCTTGTACGAGTACGAGTGCCCTCGTCCTCGAAGCGTATGAGAGTCGGGATCGGGCCGCTACGCGATCCCGCCGCCATCCGGCCGTGCCCCGACCGGCCTCCGGCCCGGGATCTGTGATGGCGAACACACGATCCAGCGCGTGATCGTCTCGTAACATTGCCGCATGTCTTCGACCGAACTGCCGTCCGCGCCGGCCGCCGCCGTCGCGCCGAAGGTCAGTGCCGTCAGGGTGGCGGCAGGGGAGCGGCTGCGGTCGGTGGTGCTCCCCGGGATCACGCTGACGGTCCGGTCGAGACCGCCGGCCCGTGAAGGGCTGCCGCCCGCGCTGTACGTGCACGGGCTCGGCGGTTCCTCGCTGAACTGGTCGGGGCTGATGCCTTTCCTGGACGGCCTCGTGGACAGCGAGGCCGTCGATCTGCCGGGCTTCGGCGACTCGCCGCCGCCGGACGACGGCGACTACTCGGTGACCGGGCACGCCCGCGCGATCATCCGCTACCTCGACGCGGCCGACCGCGGGCCGGTGCACCTCTTCGGGAACTCGCTGGGCGGCGCGGTCACGACACGCGTCGCGGCGGTACGGCCCGACCTCGTCCGCACGCTCACGCTGGTGTCGCCGGCGCTCCCGGAGATCCGGGTGCAGCGCACGGCGGTGCCGACGGCCCTGCTGGCCGTGCCCGGAGCGGCGGCCATGTTCACCCGGTACAGCAAGGACTGGACCGCCGAGCAGCGCGTGCGGGGAGTCATGGGGCTCTGTTACGGGGACCCCACCGTGGTGACGCCCGAGGCGTTCCGCAACGCGGTCCAGGAGATGGAGCGACGGCTCGCCCTCCCCTACTTCTGGGACGCCATGGCGCGGTCGTCGCGCGGCCTCGTGAACGCGTACACGCTGGGTGGCCAGCACGGACTGTGGCGCCAGGCCGAGCGGGTGCTCGCACCGACGCTCCTCGTCTACGGGGGCCGCGACCAGCTCGTCGGGTGCCGGATGGCCCGGCGGGCGGCGCATGCCTTCCGCGACTCCCGGCTGCTGACATTGCCGGATGCGGGGCATGTGGCGATGATGGAGTACCCGGAGACCGTGGCCACGGCCTTCCGCGAACTCCTCGCGGATGTGGGCGAGTTGGCCGACACCGGCACGAACAGCGCTGACAGCGCGAGGAGCTGAGGCGGGACGTGGGACGTCACAGCCGCCGCGGGCCCGCCCCCAAGGGCGATACCGCCGACATACCCGTGGTTCCGGGTGCCAGGACGGAGCCCTCGGACACGCAGGAGAGAGCGACGGAGCGGGAGAGGGAGGCTAGGACCGGAACAGGGGGCGGGCGCCCCCGGGGCCCTGTGGGTCCTTCGGTTCCTGCGGCTCCTTCGGGTCCTCGGGGGCAGCAACCGCCGCCTGCGGGCGGGACGCCCGCGCGCGGGGTGCCGCGACTGCCCGACGGGTGGGCGCCGCGAGGCCCGGAAGGCATGCCCGGGCAGGGGGTTCCGCGACCGGCAGGCGGTACGCCTTCGGGTGGAGCTCCGCGTTTTTCTGGCGGTGCGCCGGGAGGCGGAGTTCCTCGCCGTGCTGACGGAACGGCCGGAGGTGGAGTTCCGCGCCGTTCTGATGGCACGCCCGCGCGAGGGGGTCCTCGACCGGCGGCCGGTCCGCCCGCGGGCGGTGCTCCGCGGTTTCCCGACGGCACTCCGGCGTACGGATTTCCCCGGCTTCCCGACGGAACACCGGCACGAGGATTTCCGCGTATGCAGGACGGGACGCCCGCTCATGGGTTTCCGCGTATGCAGGACGGGACGCCCGCTCATGGGTTTCCGCGTATGCAGGACGGGACTCCGGCTCATGGGTTCCCGCGGTTGCCGGACGGCACTCCGGCCCACGGCTTCCCGCGGCTTCCCGACGGGACTCCGGCGCACGGCACGCCCCGTTACCCCGACGGCACCCCTGCCCATGGCGTCCCCCGGGTCCGCGGCGGGCACCCGGAGCAGCATGGAACCGATGGTGGCTGGGGCGAGTTGAGGGGTGGGCCGCGGGCGGGCGGCGGGTACGGCGTGTCGCAGGCGCCTCCGCCGGGACCTCCGTACGGCTCGCCGCGAGGTGCTCCACTTCGGCAGGGCGGTCCTTATGCCGGGCCCCGCGGCGGTATTCAGGGCTCTCCGGAAGGTGCGCCTCCGGGTACTCACCCCGGCCCTGCGCAGGGCATGTCCCAAGGCTCCGGCCAGGCTCGTCCGGGACCGACGGTCCCCCGGCAGCAGCGGCACGCGCCTCCCGGGCAGGGCCCTGGCGGCACCGGCAGCCCACATCAGGCCTACGTCGACGCCTTCGGCGAGGGGGACGACGTCTTCGCGCCCCGCTCCGCCGCCGGCGCGGCGCTCCGGGCGGACCCGTTCGCGTCCGTCACCGACTGGGACGAGGAAGTCCAGCACAAGACGCTCCCCCCGGAGGACGAGGAGAGCCGGCCGGAGAAGGCCAAGGGCGGCAAGGGGCGGGCCTTCACCGGGATCGCGGCCGCCGCCGTCACCACCGTGCTGGCCGTCGTCGTGGCCGGGCAGGTCGCCGACGGACCCGAGGACACCGCCGCACGCTCGCAGACCGCGGGCGGCGCCGACCGGGAGGCCAAGGACTACGCGGGACGCACCCAGATCCGGCCGACCCCGACTCCGGCCCCGTCCCGGCCGGCGGACGCGGCCCCGCTCTCGTACGACCAGAAGATGGCGAAGAAGTACCCGCTGGCCGCCGGACTCAAGGGCGCCGGTGAGTTCGAGGCGATCGCCGGATTCGACAAGGCGCCCGGCACCGGCCGGAAGTACACCTATCGCGTCGACGTCGAGAAGGGCCTCGGTCTCGACGGGGAACTCTTCGCGCAGGCCGTGCAGAAAACCCTGAACGACGACCGGAGCTGGGCCCACGACGGCGGCAGCACCTTCGAGCGGATCTCCTCCGGGAAGCCCGACTTCGTCATCACCCTTGCGAGCCCCGGGACCACCGCGTTCTGGTGCGCCAAGTCCGGCCTCGACACCACCGAGGACAACGTGTCCTGCGACTCGGCCGCCACGGACCGCGTGATGATCAACGCGTACCGCTGGGCCCAGGGTGCCGAGACCTACGGCGACAAGATGTACGCGTACCGCCAGATGCTGATCAACCACGAGATCGGCCACCGGCTCGGCTACGGCCATGTGACCTGCACGACGGACGGCGCGCTCGCGCCTGTCATGCAGCAGCAGACCAAGTTCCTCGACCACGACGGAATCCGCTGCCGCGCCAACCCCTGGCCCTTCCCCGGGAACTGACTCCGGCCGCGCAGCACCGCGACGCGGCATGACGAAACGTGTTCGGTTGATCTCCTAGCGCGACGGAACGCGACCCGCACGGGAAAGTTACGACCGTTCACCCCTTTTGGTGGTGCGATGGACAACCGTCCATCGCACCACCGCCATGTCCGCATACGTTCGTCCCGCTGCGAGCCGCCGGTTCAACGGCGGCTCCCCATACGGGAGATCGGGGGTGCGTTCGTGCGCATCGGACTGCTTACGGAGGGTGGCTATCCGTATGTGAGCGGTGACGCCAGGCTCTGGTGCGACCGGCTCGTGCGCGGGCTCGGGCAGCACGACTTCGACATCTACGCGCTCAGCCGCAGCGAGCGGCAGGAGGACGAGGGCTGGATCGAGCTCCCGCCCCAGGTCAGCCGCGTACGCACCGCACCGCTGTGGACCGCGGACGACGACGGTGTCGGGTACGGGCGGCGGGCGCGGCGACGGTTCGCCGAGTGCTACGGGGAGTTGGCGGCGGCCGTGTGCGCGGGGGATGCCGCGGCGGGGACCGGCGGGTCCCCGGGGGCCACCGGGTCCGCGGAGGATCGCTCCGCGGGCGTGGCGGACCGTTTCGGCAACGCGCTGTACGGGCTCGCCGAACTCGCCCGGGACGAGGGCGGCCTGGTCGGCGCGCTGCGCTCCGAGGCCGCCGTGCGCGCCCTGGAGAGCGCCTGCCGTGCGCCCGGCGCGCTGCGCGCCGCGCGGGGCGCCCGCGTACCCGATCTGCTCACCGTCGCCGCCCAGCTGGAGCGCGCCCTGCGGCCGCTCTCGCTCGACTGGTACGAGGACGACGGGCTCGGCTCGGTCGACCTGTGCCACGCGACCTCGGGGGGCGCGGCGGCTCTGCCCGGGCTGCTCGCCCGGCACTTCTCGGGAGTGCCGTTGCTGGTCACGGAGTACGGGGTGCAACTGCGGGCGCACTACCTGGGTTCGCGAGAGGAGCCGGCCGCGCGTGAGGCATCGCCCGCGGCGCGGGCCCTGCTCGCGGCGTTCCATGGCCGGCTCACCGCCGAGGCGTACCGGCAGGCCGCCGTCATCACGCCCGGCAACACGCACGCCCGGCGCTGGCAGGAGCGCTGCGGCGCCGACCGGGCCAAGATCCGTACGGTCTATCCGGGCATGGAGGCATCCCGTTTCCGGGACGTGGGCGAGAGCGCCGAGAGCGCCGGGACCGTCGATCCGGACACCCTGGTGTGGGTCGGGCGCGTCGAGCCCGCCAAGGATCTGATCTCGCTGCTGCACGCCTTCGCGGAGATCCGCAAGGAGGAGCCGAAGACTCGGCTGCGCATCATCGGCGCGCCCGCCGAAGGCGCGGACGGTACGACGTATCTGACGCACTGCCAGGCGCTGGCCGCGCAGCTCTTCCCCGACGAGGCCGACGGCGTGCACGCCGTCGGCGACAACCCGGTCTCTTTCGAGGAGATCGGCGGACCCGAGGTGCCGACCCTCGCGGAGGCGTACGCGGCGGGCGCGGTCGTCGTCCTGTCGAGCGTCGTCGAGGGCTTCCCGATCAGCCTCATCGAGGCGATGTTCTGCGGACGCGCCACGGTGTCCACGGACGTCGGCGCGGTCGTCGAGGTCATCGGCGGTACGGGTCTTGTGGTTCCGCCACGCAATCCGCGGGCGCTCGCCGAGGCGTGCGTCGCCCTGCTGCGCGACTCCCAGCGCCGCGAGCGACTCGGCGCGGCGGCACGCGCGCGTGCGCTGGAACTGTTCACCGTCGAGCAGAACATCACGGCATTTCACGGCATTTACCTGGATATCGTCACGCGCTGCCCGGTCCGGCGGGTAGTCGTCGACGACTCGGGCGAGCCGCTGCCGTTCGCCGTACCGGCCGAGGCACATGTGCCCGGGCGGTGGGCCGACTCCGGGACGCGGCTGGTGACGGGCAGGCCGGGACCGGGGTGGGCGGCCGGGCCGCCGGTGCGGGGCGTGCCATTGGGGTCCGTCTCGGACCAGGAGCCGGTTCCCGCGGGGGAGGGGGCGCGGTGAACGGGCGACGACGGGTCGAAGGCGTGGACCGGCCCCGGACGCCGGGGAGTTCCGGTGCCTGGGACGCGCGGTCGGAGGAGTGGCTCGTGGGGGCGGAGGAGTTGGCGGAGACGGAGGCGGACGCCCAGTCGGGAGAGACCAAGGTGGTGGATGTCCGACCCGGGGAGACGCGGGTGGCGGACGTCCAGCTGGGCGAGGTGCGGGTGGTGGATGCCCGGCCGAGCGAGACGGGGGCGACGGAAGTCCGGTCGGGCGAGACGGGGGGGACGGATGCCCGGTTGGACGAGGCGATGGATGTCCGGTTGGGCGATGCGACGGATGTCCGTTTGGGGAAGACGCGGGTGGCGGATGCCGGGCTGGAGAAGACGCGAGTGGCGGACCCCCGGCTCGGGCGCGAAACCGCCGCCCCCGCGAGCGTTCCCGCCCTCGACCGCAGCTCCTCCCTTCACACGAACGGATCCGCTGCCTCCGGGCGGGGGTTCGCCGCTCACGCGACCGAAGGCCCTCCTCTCGACCGCAAGCCCCCGATCCGTCGCGGTGCCGCCGACCCGGTGAAGGCCCTGATACACCGCCACCGCGAGCTGTGCCGGCGCGCGGTGGACCCCCTGGAGATCGCCGCGGGCCTGGAGGCGCACGGTGTCACCGACCGGACCGCCACCCGCTTCCGGCACCGGGACGTCTTCTCGCTCGCCGAGGAGATGTACGCGCGCGTGCCCCGCGACGGCGACGGAGACGGTGACAGCGAAACGGCACCGGGGCCGGGGCCGGAGACACCCGACAGACCCCGGGCGCGCGCCGACTGGGCCGTGCTCGCCCTGTTGCCGGGCACCCTGTGCGCGGCAACAGTCACCGGGCTGCGGTTCACCGAGGGGCGGCCGCGCCTCGCGGTGACCGTCGTGGGTGTCCTCGCCGTCGCGCTCGGCCTGCGCGCGGCCCTCCGCCGCGGTCCCCTGCACGCCACGCGTGCCTGGCATCCGACCACCTCCACCCGCGCGTGGACATGCTGGCTCCTCGCCTACGCGCTTCTCGGCGACGGCCTGCTCACCGCGGGCATCGAGGGCGGCCCCGACGGACCACCCACCGGCGGCCTCGACAGCCCCTGGCCGATCGCCCTCGCATCCATCGTCGCCCTGACCACGGCCTGCGCCCCGGCAGCCTGGTACGCCCACCTCTTCGCCGTACGCGCCCGGCGCAAACTCGCTCTCAGCCGCGGCCTGGAGGAGTTCGCCGCCTCCGTCAAACCCCTGCTCCTGGGCGTGTTCGCACTCTTCCTCTGCACCCTGGGCGGGCTGCTCGCGCTGAGCGGGAAGGTGCTCGGCGAGCCCGCCGCGTACGCCGGAGCCGGCGCCCTCGGCGCACTCCTGCTGCTTGCCCGGCTCCTCACCGTGCACGGCTTCACACATGCCCCCGCCGTCATCCTCGCCCTCGCGGGCACGGCCGAGGCCGTGGCACTGGCCAGTGTCTTCGCGGGCCGACTGCCCGGCTTCACGTCCCTGGCCGAACCTGCCGCGACCGTGGCCGACACCTGGGGGCCGGGCGCCGTCCCGGCGCTCGTGTGCGGGGCCGCGGCACTCGTCCTCCTGATCCACGCGACCAGGACCCTCACCCGGGCCTCGGCCCACGCGGTGCACGGTGACACGCCGTGAACCGCCCCCGGCGCCCGGCCCTCGTGCCGAGCGCACCCCCTCCCGCGGAGCCGACACCGCGGGCCTTCCGCACGACCTGTGGCAACACCCTGAAGGAGAACGCCAGATGATCACCCTCCGCATCGGAGAGTCCGCCCCGGGAGCCGCCCGATGAGGGTGCTGCTGATCGGAGCCAACGGATACCTGGGCCGGTACGTCGCCGACCGCCTCCTCGCCGACCCGGCCGTGCAACTCACCGTGCTCGGCCGGGGCGACGACGCGGACGTCCGCTTCGACCTCGCCAGTGGCAGTCCGGGCGCGCTCACCCGCTTCCTGGACGCGGTGCACCCGGGCGTCGTCGTCAACTGCGCCGGCGCCACCCGCGGCGGCGCCCGAGACCTGACCCGGCACAACACCGTCGCCGTCGCCACCGTCTGCGAGGCCCTGCGCCGCAGCGGCTGCGGCGCACGCCTGGTACAGGTCGGCTGCGGCGCCGAGTACGGTCCCAGCCAGCCAGGCTCCTCCACGGCCGAGGACGCGGTGCCACGCCCCGGCGGCCCGTACGGCGTCAGCAAGCTCGCCGCGACCGAACTGGTCCTCGGCTCCGGCCTGGACGCCGTCGTCCTGCGGGTGTTCTCGCCCGCCGGACCCGGCACCCCGGCCGGCTCCCCCCTCGGCCGCCTCGCCGAGGCCATGCGCCGCGCCATGCAGTCCGGCGACGGCGAACTCAAGCTCGGCGGTCTCGCCGTCCAACGCGACTTCATCGACGTACGCGATGTCGCCCGTGCGGTCCACGCCGCCTCCCTCTCCGCCGCCCAGGGCGTCATCAACATCGGTTCCGGTCGTGCCGTGCGCCTCCGGGACGCCGCCGCCGTCCTCGCGCGGGTGGCCGGCTACGGCGGCGCCCTGCACGAACTCGACAGCCCGCCCGGCCTGCTCAGGCCGTCCATCGGCCACCCCCGCCCCGAATCGGAGCACACGGCCCCGGCCGCGTACCCCTACCCGGACGGCTGCGGCAGCTGGCAGCAGGCCGACGTGCGCACCGCACGCGACCGGCTCGGCTGGCGGCCCCGGATCAACCTCGAGGAATCCCTCGCCGATATCTGGATGGAGGCGGCATGCCGTATCTGACCAGCACCGCAGCGGGCACCGCGAGCACGGACCTCGGCCTCGGCTTCGGCGTCCCCGGCTATGCGCACCCGCTCGTCGCCCCGGTCGAATGGGGCGAACTGACCCGCCCCGGAACCCCCTTGCACTGGGTCGTCCTGAACGTCGCCGACGGCCCCGGCACCCGCCCCGACCCGCACTGCCTGGAAGCGGCCGGGCGACTGCGCAACGCGGGCATCCGCGTACTCGGCCACCTGGATGTGACGTACGGCGCACGCTCCTTCGGCGAACTCGTCTCCGACGCGCACCGCTATCGCGACTGGTACCGGGTCGACGGCTTCCTTCTGGACCGCTGTCCCACAGAGCGGACAGCACTCCCCGAGGTACGGCGTACGGTCACCGCCCTGCGCGACCTCCTCGGCGAGGGCCACATCGTCCTCGGCCACGGCACCCACCCGTACCCCGGATACGCCGAAACCGCCGACCAGTTGGTCACGTTCGCCGGGCCCTGGAGTGATTACCGCTGGTCGCAGGTGGCCGAGTGGACCGCCGAGTACCCGCCCGAGCGCTTCTGCCACCTCGTGCACGGCGTGCCCCGCGGCCATCTCGACGAGGCGCTGCGCATCGCCCGCTGGCAGGGCGCCTCGACGATCTACTTCACCGACCGCACGGACCGCGGCGGCTGGAGCGATCCCTGGGAGACCATGCCCGGCTACTGGGACGACATCGTCTCGCGTATCGGAACGGGTGTCTCGGAATGAAGAAGGGCGTGGCAGTGTTACGGGGAGAACAACTGTAGTGATTGACCGACCAACGGAGTCCCCGTGTCGCTGCCACCCCTGGTCGAGCCAGCTGCTGAGCTCACCGTAGACGAGGTCCGCAGGTACTCCCGCCACCTGATCATCCCCGATGTGGGCATGGACGGGCAGAAGCGGCTGAAGAACGCCAAGGTGCTCGCTGTCGGCGCCGGCGGCCTGGGTTCGCCGGCGCTGATGTACCTGGCCGCCGCGGGCGTGGGCACGCTCGGCATCGTGGAGTTCGACGAGGTCGACGAGTCCAACCTGCAGCGCCAGATCATCCACAGCCAGGCGGACATCGGCCGCTCCAAGGCCCAGTCGGCCCGCGACTCCGTCCTCGGCATCAACCCGTACGTGAACGTGGTCCTGCACGAAGAGCGGCTCGAAGCCGAGAACGTGATGGACATCTTCAGCCAGTACGACCTGATCGTCGACGGCACGGACAACTTCGCGACCCGCTACCTGGTCAACGACGCGTGCGTGCTGCTCAACAAGCCGTACGTCTGGGGCTCGATCTACCGCTTCGATGGTCAGGCCTCCGTCTTCTGGTCCGAGCACGGCCCCTGCTACCGCTGCCTCTACCCGGAGCCCCCGCCCCCGGGCATGGTCCCGTCCTGCGCCGAGGGCGGCGTCCTGGGCGTGCTGTGCGCGTCCATCGGCTCCATCCAGGTCAACGAGGCCATCAAGCTGCTCGCCGGCATCGGTGAGCCGCTCGTCGGGCGCCTGATGATCTACGACGCCCTGGAGATGCAGTACCGCCAGGTCAAGGTCCGCAAGGACCCCGACTGCGCGGTGTGCGGCGAGAACCCCACCGTCACCGAACTCATCGACTACGAGGCCTTCTGCGGCGTCGTCTCCGAAGAGGCCCAGGAGGCGGCCGCCGGCTCGACGATCACTCCCAAGCAGCTCAAGGAGTGGATCGACGACGGCGAGAACATCGAGATCATCGACGTCCGCGAGATCAACGAGTACGAGATCGTCTCGATCCCCGGCGCCAAGCTGATCCCGAAGAACGAGTTCCTCATGGGCACCGCCCTGGAGACCCTCCCGCAGGACAAGAAGATCGTTCTGCACTGCAAGACGGGTGTCCGCAGCGCGGAGGTCCTCGCGGTCCTCAAGTCGGCCGGTTTCGCGGACGCCGTGCACGTGGGCGGCGGCGTGATCGGCTGGGTCAACCAGATCGAGCCCGAGAAGCCGGTGTACTAGGCGCTTCGCTGGCAGCGGGGTTCGACAACTGCGGGCCGCCCGTGGCCGGCCGCGCTGCAGTCGGCGCATCAGGAGCACGTCTCCTTCGGAGGGGCTCGGCACGACACGTGCCGAGCCCTTTTCCGTTGCCCGGACTACGACGGCAGGGACTACGACGGCAGAGGCTACGGCCGCTCGGACTGCTAGCCGCAGACCTTGCCGTCCTTCGGCACTGTCCCGTCCAGCAGGTAGTCGTTCACCGTGCTGTCGACACAGTCGCTCCCACTCCCGTATGCCCCGTGCCCGTCGCCCTTCCAGGTGAGCTGCACACCGACGCCCTTGCCCAGCTCGTCCGCCATCTTGCGGGCGCCCTCGTACGGCGTCGCCGGGTCGCCGGTGTTGCCCACCACCAGGACGGGCTGCGCCCCGGGCGCGCTCACCTCCGGTGTGTCGTGCTGACCGGCCACCGGCCAGTCGTGGCACCAGCCGGCTGTGTCCCAGCCCATGGATTCGCCGAAGACGGGCGAGATCCTCCGGAACTCGGGGAGCAGCTTCTTCGCCTCCTCGGGCGTGGGCCGAGACTTGTCGTCCAAGCACGATATGACCCGTTGTGAATGCGTCACCGTGGCGTAGCGCCCCGACGGGTCGCGTTCGTTGTAGCCGTCGGCCTGCGCCAGCAGCTCGGTGCCGTCGCCCTCCTCGGCCGCGTCGAGCGCGCTGGTGAGGGTGGGCCAGGCCGTCTTGCTGTAGAGCGGGTACACGATGCCCGTGAGCGCCAACTGCTGTGTGAGGTCGCGGCCGCTCGCGGTCGGCAGTGGCTCGGCGTCGATCCGCTTCAGCAGGTCGGCGATCTTCCGGGAGCCCTCCTCGGGGTCCTGGCCGGTGGACTCGAGGTAGCCCTCCAGGGCGCGCTGGAAGCCCGTGGCCTGGTTCTTGGCGTGGCCCACCATGTCCGCGCTCGGGTCGACGACAGCGTCGAGGACGAGCCGCCCCACGTTCTTGGGGAACAAGTGGGCGTACACGCCGCCGAGTTCGGTGCCGTACGAGATGCCGAAGTAGTGCAGCTTCTGGTCACCGAGGACATGGCGCATCAGGTCCATGTCGCGGGCCGTGTCGGTCGTCGAGACGTGTCCCATGAGCTTGCCGGCCGACTTCTGGCAGCCCTTGCCGAAGTCGATGGCGTCCTTCAGATACGTGGTCTCCTCGGCGGCTGTGTCGGGCGTGTTGTCGACGGACTCGGCTGCCTGGATGTCCTTGTTGCTGCGGCAGCGCACGCCCTCGCTGGCGGAAACGCCGCGCGGATCCCAGCTCACCAGGTCGTACCGCTCGTGGAACTTGGAGAACGTGGGCCCGTACGGCGGCAGGTAGTCGACGCCCGAACCGCCGGGGCCGCCGAAGTTGAACAGCAGTGAACCGATGCGATCGTCCGAGGAGCCGCTCGACTTACTGCGGATCAGCGCCAGGCCTATCGTCTCGCCTTTCGGTTTCGCCCAGTCCAGTGGCACCTTGAGCGTCGCGCACCGCCAGTCGCCGCCCGGTGCGGGTCCGGTCGACGTGGCCTTGCAGCGGGCCCAGTCGAGCTTCTGCGCGGTGAGAGAAGCGGGCAGCCCGGACGTCGTGCCGGAGGGCGCCGCGGCCGACGGCTTGCCGTTGTCCCTGCTTCCGTTTCCGTCGTTCCCGCCCTCACCGCCCTCGGACGAGCCGCTGCAGCCGGCCACCAGCAACGCGGCGGCGGCCAGAGCCGTCCACCGTGCGAAACGCGCCATGAACCTTCCCCCCTCGCTACGTCGTCCGCCGGATGTCGCGGATGACAGTCAGGCCATAGTAGGCGGATGGCAGTGAGTGACGCGGAGGCCTGTGGATAACTCTCTGACCTGCGACTTTTCCGGGAGAGTACCGCGTTTTCCCGCGCAACCCGTGCCGGTCGGCCCTATGAGCAAACCGTGCCGTTCGACGGGACCCGGCCGTTCAGCAGATAGCCGTTCACCGCGTCCCGCACGCACTTGTTCCCGCTGTCGTACGCGCCATGCCCCTGCCCCTTGTACGTCAGCTCGACGCCGACGCCGCTGCCCAGCGAGTCCACCATCTTGCGGGCGCCCTCGTACGGTGTCGCCGGGTCGCCGGTGTTGCCGACCACGAGGATCGGCGCCGAGCCGGGTGCGCTCACGTCCGGATGGTCCGCGGCGCCCGGCACGGCCCAGTCGGTGCAGCCGGCCAGGCCCCACGCCAGGTAGTCGCCGAAGAGGGGAGAGGCCTCGCGGAATTCGGGAAGCTTCGACTCTACGTCGGCGGTGGTGTAGCGGGCCTTGTCGTCGGCGCAGCTGACGGAGACGTTGGCGGCGGTGATGTTGCTGTACTCACCGTCCTGGTCGCGCCCGTTCATGGCGTCGGCCAGCAGCATCAGAACCCTGCCGTCACCGTCGTACGCCTGCTGCAGCCCTTCGGTGAGGTATTCCCAGAAGTCCTGGGAGTACAGCGCCTGCGCGATGCCGCTGGTGGCGGCGGTCTGGGTCAGTTCACGCGGGAATGCGCCCGGGATCGGCCTGCTGTCGAGGTCCCGGAGCAGCTTGGCGATCCGGTCCTTGACGTTCTGCACGCTGTCGCCGAGCGGGCAGTCGTTCTCCTTCGAGATGCAGTCCTCGGCGAAGTTGTCGAGCGCGAGCTGGAACCCCCTGGCCTGCCCGAGCGATCCCTGTTCCGCGTCCTGCGTCGGGTCCACGACCGCGTCGAAGACGGCCCGGCCCACCCTCTTGGGGAACAGATGGGCGTACACGCCGCCCAGTTCGGTGCCGTACGAGATGCCGAAGTAGTGCAGCTTGTCGTCACCGAGGACCTGGCGCATGAGGTCCATGTCGCGGGCCGCGTCGGTGGTGCGCACGTACGGGAGGGTCTTGCCCGAGTTCTTCTCGCAAGCCGAGTTGAACTCCTTCGTGCTGTCCAGGAGTGCCTTCTGCTCGGCGGGGTCGTCCGGGGTGGCGTCCTGCTGGAAGTACGCGTCGAGCTGCTCGTCGCTCTCGCACTTCACGCCCGCGCTCCGTCCGACACCGCGTGGGTCGAAACTGACCAGGTCGTAGCGGGTGCGCAGCTGCGCGTAGTCCTGGCCGAACGCGGGGAGCGTGGTTACCCCGGAGCCGCCCGGGCCGCCGAAGTTGAAGACCAGTGAGCCGATGCGCTTGTCCTTGGCGCCGCTCGCCTCCGCGCGGATCAGCGCGAGTCCGATTGTGTCGCCCTCGGGCTTGTCCCAGTCGAGGGGCGCCTTCAAGGTCGCGCATTTCCAGGTGCCGCCGTTCGGCAGGGGTGACGGGGCGTCTCCGCCTCCCTGGGAGGCGGACGGTGCCGGGCAGTCCTTCCAGCTGAGCTTCTGCGCCGACAGGTCCTCGTCCTTGGCACCGCCGTCGTCGCCGCATCCGCTGAGGGCCGCGGCGAGCAGGACGGCGGTGGCGGTCAGGGCAGCGGCGCGCAGCGGGGAAGGGTTTGGCATGTCTCCATCCTGAGGTCGCTCGGGACGTGACGCTCGGGGCGCGGTCCGTGCGGGTGAGAGCCTCGCGTACGGAGACCGCATGCCCTGGGTGTGGCAGGTGGCACGCACGCGTGGAGCGCGTTTTGTGGGGTGTGCGGAGTGGGGACGTGCTTCTAGAGTGCGCCCTTGCGGGTCAGATGGTTGAAGAACAGCCAGCCCGGCAGCACGGGCAGCCACAGCGTGAGCAGCCGGTAGAGGAGCACCGCGGGCGCCGCGACCTCACTGGGGAGCCCGACGGCGATCAGGCCTACGGTGAGGGTCGCCTCGACCGCGCCCACGCCGCCCGGGGTGGGCGCCGCGGAACCCAGCGCGTTTCCGGCGAGGAAGACCACGGCGACGCTGGCGATGCTGATCGTGGGCATGTCCTCGGTGCCGAACGCCCGGACCGACGCGTCGAGACACATCACGAAGCAGGCCGTCAGCAGAAGCATGCCGCCGATGCCGGTGATGAGTTTCTGCGGCCGCTGCAGCACGTCGAGCATGCGCGGTACGACACCCGCGAAAAGCGACCGCACGCGCGTGACGATGAACTTCCGCAGGAACGGCACCGAGGTCACCACGAGGACGAGCACCGCGACGGTCAGCAGACCCGCGATGACCGTCCTGGACGGCGACAAGGAGGGCGTCTTCTCGGTGCCGGTCAGATAGCCGAAGGACAGCAGCATCAGGATGTGAGCGCCGAGCCCGAACAGCTGCGACGCGCCGACACTCGCCACCGCGAGCCCCGGCCGTACCCCCGCACGCTGCAGGAAGCGCGTGTTGAGGGCGACGCCGCCCACTGCCGCGGGCGCCACGATCTTCACGAAGGACCCGGCGACCTGCGCCGCCACGGCCCGCATGAACGGCACCCGTTCGGGCACGAAGCCCAGCAGGCTCATGGCCGCCGCGAAGTAGCTCAGCGAGGAGAAGAGCACGGCCGCGGCGACCCAGCCCCACTCGGCCTCGTCGAAGAGCGTGGCGAACTCGATGTGGGTGAGCTGTGTCAGAAGGAAGTACGCGCCGAACGCGCCGGCGATGAAACTGATCAGCGTGCGCGGCCGGATGCGTTCCAGGCGGGCCGGCTCGACCGGCGCCTGTGGCCTGATCAGCAGCACCTGGTGGCGGATCTGAGTGAGCAGATCCTCCTCGCGTGCCTCCTCCAGAGCCTCGTCGATGGCGCGCTTCTCGGCCCGCATTTCGGCCCGTACGGCCTTCTTGGCGGGCTTCTCGAGAACGGGCCTGGTGTCCTCGGGCGTGCTCTCGTGCTCCGCGGCGCGGGCCAGTTTGGCCTGCCGTGAGGCCTCAAGCACCGCGTCCCGTTCGCGCTGCGACCGCTCCCGGGCCAGTTTCCGCAGCGTCGCGCGGTGGGAGCGGGTCAGCGCGATGGGCTGCAGCATCGGCAGGCAGTCCGCGACCGTGTCGGGACCGAGCACTCCGACGGCCGAGGCCACCGCGCGCTTCGCGCCGACCCGCAGGCCGAGCGTGGTCACCAGCTGGGCGACGTCCATGCGCAGCAGCAGTTCACCGGCCGCGATCTCGCCGTTGCGCAGATCCGTGAGAATCACCCTGCCGGAACGATCCACCAGAATCGCGTCGCCGGCGAGCCGGCGGTGCGCGATACGCCTCGACTGCAGCGCCTGCACCTGGTGCCAGGTGTCGCGCAGCAGCTCGTCGGTGATGTCCTCGTCCGGCAGTGAGTCGAGCGTGCGCCCCCCGATGTGCTCGTAGACGAGCATCACGGCGTCCGGGCCGAGCTCGGAGGTCGCGATCAGCTTGGGTGCGTTGGCCCCGGCCGCGATGGCCGCGTACGCGAGCAGGGCCTCCTGCTCCAAGGCCTGGCGCAGCGACTGGAGACTCCGGCGCGTGGTGATCCCGCGCAGCGTCAGACGGCGCCACGCACGGTAGAAGAAGCCCTGCGCCTGCTGCTCGCGGTCGACCACCGTGACGTCCAGCGGTGGGCCGTCCTCCAGCGTCACGAAGTATCTGCGTCCCCGGTCCCCGGTCTCCGCGGCCTCCGGCACCTCCTCGCGGGCGGCGCTCACCGGGCGGAAACCGACGTGCCGCAGGCCCGCCATCAGGGTGCGTCCCGTGGGCCGTACGTTCGGTGAGCCGACCGCGTACAGCGTCCCGTACGCCACACTCCAGCCGATCAGCACCGTCAGGATGATCGAGAACGGGGTCGTGTAGCCGGTGACCAGCATGGAGAAGGCGTCGAGCAGCAGCACCACCCACAGCACCGCACGCCAGCGTGGCCGGCGCGACATGCCGACCGCCGTCATGTACGCGATGACCGGCGCGAGATAACCGTGCACCGGGTCGGTGAGGGCGTGGATGTCACCGGGTGAGGGCTGCGTGAGCGCCTTCTGGATCGAGTCCGGGGCGGCCTTGGCGACCCACAGGTCGGTGGCGAGCGTCACTCCGTGCGCGAGGACCGCGGCCAGGACGCCGTCGGCGATACGCAGTCCGTCCCGCTTGATCAGCCGCTCGATCGCGAAGGCGACCGGCACCAGGAGGATCGCGATGCTCGACGCGAGCCCCGCGATCTTGATCAGCAGATCGGGCGCCTCGTCGGTGCCCTTGTTGATGTCCTGCGCCAGCCCCGACGTCGTGCCGTGCGCGAACGCGGCGATCGACAGCAGCACGGCGACCGCGAGGACACCCACCAGGAGGCGCATGAGGTCGGAAGGACGGTGCACGCGCGCGGGGAGCAGCGGTTCGTCGCCCTCCACCTCCTCGGGGTGGGCGTCGTCGGTGGCGCAGTCGGCCTCCTCGGAGCCGCTCTCCCCACGGGCGTCCGTCTTCTTCTTGAGCCTGTCCGGAGGGCCCTCGTCCGTATCGTCGCCGGTGTCCGGGCGCGACGAAACCTCAGAGGTGCCCTCCGCGTCTTCGGGGTGCACACCCTGCTGTTTCATCGTCTCTTCTTGGTCTCGTATCACCAGTAACCGCCCGCACGATGGTGGCATGCCCCGCCGACACAGGGGGGCATCAGGGTGCGATGCGGGGGCGCACAGTCTGTCCCAAGGGCTGATTCGGGGCGAGGGATACGCACGGTGGCCGCCGCGTCACGTTGTCGGTGGGCTGGGGCAGGATGGGGCGGATGAGCGAGCAGAGCCTTCCGGCGGACGCCCTGCCGGAGTACGCGGAGCGGGTCCTCGAAGTTGCCGAACTGATTCCGCCCGGGCGCGTCATGACGTACGGGGACGTCGCCGAATGGCTGGAGGAGGGAGGCCCGCGACAGGTCGGCCGCGTGATGGCCCTCTACGGAGGAGCCGTTCCGTGGTGGCGCGTCATACGCGCGGACGGCGTGCTGCTCCCGGGCCATGAACTGGAGGCGCTGGGCCACTACCGCGCGGAGGGCACGCCCCTGAAGGAGGCGAGCAGGGCCTCCGAGGGCCATCAGCCGCGTGTCGACATGAGACGGGCGCGGTGGGACGGCGGGGAACGCGCGGAAGGTCACACGTGACAGCTTCCGGCATCGGACGGCCGGAAGGGGGACCGGTGGCCCGTACGGGGGAAACGGGGCACGTCCGTGACATGCCGTACGTTCGTGATGCGGGAGACACGTGTGCCGGGAGGGAACAAGGGGAAGCCCTGCTTCCACGGCATCCACCGGCGTAGCGTCGACGGCACGTTTCCCTTTCATCCCGCGGCCACCGCCTTCCATGCGGGGGCGGTTCTCCCACCCGTCGCCCGACCAGTACCCCTCAACGACGGCGCTCCGCGCCCGCACTGACAGACCCGAGTACACCCACCAGGACCGGCGAACCACGTGAGCTCCTCTTTCTCCACCAGGCGCCTGTCGCACCCCCAGGGGCGACAGGGGGCCCGTGGCGCTTATCGACTGGTGCGTACCCCACCGGTCCGGGTGGATCCCCCTCTGCTGGACGCAGGGCAGCGCGCGGTGGTTGACCACAGGGGTGGCCCCCTGCTCGTCCTCGCAGGTCCGGGCACCGGCAAGACGACCACACTCGTGGAGTCCGTGGCAGCCCGGATCGCTCGCGGCGCGGACCCCGAGCGGGTCCTGGTGCTGACGTTCAGCCGTAAGGCCGCCGTGGAGCTGCGCGACCGCATGGCGCTGCGCATAGGAGCGGCCCGCGCGCCCCAGGCGACGACGTTCCACTCGTTCTGCTACGCCCTGGTCCGGGCCCATCAGGACAGCGATCTGTTCGTGGAGCCGCTGCGGCTGCTCTCCGGCCCCGAACAGGACGTGGCGGTGCGCGAGCTGCTCGCGGGCCAGCCCGGTCTGGAGCGGCTCGGTCTCGCTCATGTGCGCTGGCCGGACGAACTGCGTGCCTGCCTGACCACACGCGGCTTCGCCGACGAGGTCCGCGCGGTCCTCGCCCGCAGTCGCGAACTGGGCCTCGGTCCCGAGGCGCTGCGGGTCTTCGCCAGGCGCATCGGCCGGCCCGACTGGCTCGCGGCCTCCGCGTTCCTCGCCGAGTACCTCGACGTTCTCGACATGCAAGGAGTGCTCGACTACGCGGAGCTGGTCCACCGCGCGGTGCTGCTCGCCCAACGCCCGGGTGTGGTCGAACGGCTCGCCGCGCAGTACGACGCGGTGTTCGTGGACGAGTACCAGGACACCGATCCGGCGCAGGTACGGCTGTTGCACTCCCTCGCGGGCGGCGGCCGTACCCTTGTCGCCTTCGGCGACCCCGACCAGTCGATCTACGCGTTCCGGGGCGCCGACGTGAACGGCATCCTGGAGTTCCCGGAGACCTTCCCGCGCGCGGACGGGGCCCCGGCGCCGGTCGAGGTCCTGAGGACGTCACGCCGGTCGGGCGCCGGCCTGCTGGCGGCCACTCGCCTGCTGACCCAGCGCATGCCCCTGACCCGCCTTCCGGCGGAGAAAGTACGCGCCCACAGGGAACTGGCCCCCGTACGGGACGGCGGCCGAGTCGAGGTCCACACGTACCCGACCCCTGGCACCGAGTTGGACAACATCGCGGACATCCTGCGCCGCGCCCACCTGGAGGACGGCGTCCCCTGGAGCGACATGGCCGTCCTGGTACGCGCCGGCTCCCGCACCATCCCGACGATCCGCCGGGCCCTCACCGCGGCCGGTGTGCCCCTCGACATCGACGGTGACGACCTGCCCCTGCGCCACGAACCGGCGGTGACGCCGCTCCTGACGGCGCTCAAGGCAGTGGCGGCGGCGGAGCTGGGGGAGACGGCCGAGACGGCTGGGAACGCGGCCGAGGGGCCGGAAGCGGCCGTTGCCGAGGAACTTGAACCCAAAGGTGCCGACCCGGAGGAGTCCGAGCCCGGCGGGCCTCAATCCGAAGGCTTCGGATCAGGGGAGGCCAAGTCATCAGGGGAGCCCGACTCACCCGGGGATTCCGGGTCGTCCGGGGCGCCTGAAGAACTTGTGGAGCCCGGATCGTCCGGGGAATCCGGAAAACCTGAGGAGCCCGGATCGCACGCCGAGCCCGAAACACCTGGGCAGGTCCGGCCGCCCGAGGCACCCGCATCGGACGCGGCGCCCGAAGCACCTGGGGAGCCCGGATCGTCCGCGGGACCCGAGGCACCTGAGCAGGCCCGATCACCCGAGGAACCCGCATCGGACGCTGAGCCCGAAGCACCTGACGAGCCCGAAGCACCTGACGAGCCCGGAACACCCGCCGAGCCCGGAACTCTTGAGCAAGTCCGACCGCCCGAAGAACCCGCATCGGAAGAGCCCGCCCCCGAAAAGCCCTGGCTCGACATCGAAACCGCGCTCTCCCTCCTTGCGTCGCCGCTGGCCGGCATGGACGCCGCCGATCTGCGCCGCCTGGGCCGCGCCCTGCGCGAAGAGGAGCGCGCCGCGGGCAACCTTGTGCCGCCGCCCTCCGACGAACTGTTGGCGCGGGCGCTGGCCGAGCCGGAGCGGCTGATCGCCCACGACCCGTCGTACGCCCGCGGAGCCCAGCGTCTGGGCGCCCTGCTGCGGAAGGCACGGGAGCGCCTCGCGGGCGGCGGCACGGCCGAGGAGGCGCTCTGGGAGCTGTGGGACGGCACGCCCTGGCCGCAGCGCCTGGAACGGGCGGCGCGGCGCGGCGGCGCGGCCGGCCGCAACGCGGACCGCGACCTCGACGCGGTGTGCGCGCTGTTCGCGACGGCGGCCCGTGCGGAGGAGCGAACCGGCGGCCGTGGCGCCCTCAACTTCCTTGAGGAGGTGGAGGCCCAGGACATCGCGGCCGACACGCTCACCCGCAGGGCCGTACGCCCCGACGCCGTACGCCTGATGACCGCGCACCGCTCCAAGGGCCTGGAGTGGCGTCTGGTCGTCGTCGCGGGTGTCCAGGAAGGCCTGTGGCCGGACCTGCGCCGCCGCGGCTCGCTCCTGGAGGCCGACCGCATCGGACGCGACGGCCTCGCGGAGCCCCTCAGCCCCGGAGCGCTCCTCTCCGAGGAGCGCCGCCTGTTCTACGTGGCCGCCACGCGCGCGCGTGAACGCCTCGTCGTCACCGCCGTGAAGGCCCCTGCCGACGACGGCGACCAGCCCTCCCGCTTCCTCACCGAACTCGGCGTCGAGCCCAAGGACATAACGGGCCGCCCCCGCCGCCCCCTGTCCGTCGCCGCGCTCGTCGCCGAACTGCGCGCCACGACGGTCGACCCCCGCGTCTCGGACACCCTCAGGGAGGCCGCGGCCCACCGCCTCGCCAGGCTCGCCGCGCTCGGCGACGAGGACGGCCGCCCCCTCGTGCCGTCCGCGCACCCCTACCGCTGGTGGGGCATGTACGAGCCGACCGAGAGCAAGGTGCCGCTGCGCGACCGCGACCACCCCGTCGTGCTCTCCGGGAGCGCCCTCGACCAGCTCGCCAACACCTGCGCCCTGCAGTGGTTCCTCGGCCGCGAGGTGAAGGCCGACGCGCCCGCGACAGCCGCCCAGGGCTTCGGCAACGTGGTGCACGTCCTGGCCGACGAGGTCGCCTCCGGCCGCACCCCTGCCGACCTCGCCGTCCTCATGGAGCGTCTCGACTCCGTGTGGAACGCGCTCGCCTTCGACGCGCCCTGGAAGTCGGCGCAGGAGAAGGAGCACGCGCGCGTGGCGCTCGAACGCTTCCTGAAGTGGCATGTCGACTCCAACGGCGCCCGCGCCGGACGCACCCCGGTGGCCAGCGAGCACGACTTCGACGTCACCCTCGAAGCGGGCTCCTACGAAGTACGTATCCGCGGCTCCATGGACCGCGTCGAGACCGACGCCGAAGGCCGCGCCTACGTAGTCGACTTCAAGACAGGCAAACAGGCGCCGAGCGCCGCCGACGTCGCCCACCATCCACAGCTCGCCGTCTACCAGCTCGCCGTCCGCGAGGGCGCCGTCGACGAGGCCTTCGAGGGTGAACGCCCCGAACCGGGAGGCGCGGAACTCGTCCAGCTCCGTCAGGGCGCCCCCAAGAAGGACGGCGGCGAGACCCTCCCCAAGGTGCAGGCACAGGCACCGCTGGAGGGAGAGTGGGTCGGCGACCTCCTCGCCACCGCCGCGGGCAAGGTCCTCGACGAACGGTTCACGCCGAGCACCGGCCAGCACTGCACGCACTGCGCGTTCCGGGCCTCGTGCAGCGCCCGGCCCGAGGGGCGGCACGTGGTCGAGTGACCCCTGCCCCGGGTCGCCGCGTCGTCAAGCCGTATCGGAAGTGACGTACCGCACCACGCGTGCTGACCAGGACATCCTCCGGCCCGGCCACCGATACGGCACCGACTGTCAGTGGGCACGGCTAGCCTCTCTCACGTGCCAGCCCGTATCACTGATCCCGAGCAGCTCAAGGAGCTCCTCGGCATCCCGTTCACCCCGGAGCAGACGGCCTGCATCACCGCACCGCCCGCGCCGCAGGTGATCGTGGCCGGAGCGGGCTCCGGCAAGACCACCGTGATGGCGGCGCGCGTGGTGTGGCTGGTGGGCACCGGGCAGGTCGCGCCCGAGCAGGTCCTCGGCCTGACGTTCACCAACAAGGCGGCGGGCGAACTCGCCGAGCGGGTACGGAAGGCCCTGATCAGAGCCGGCGTCACCGACCCGGACGTCATCGACCCGGACAACCCGCCGGGCGAGCCGGTCATCTCCACGTACCACGCCTTCGCGGGCCGTCTGCTGACCGACCACGGGCTGCGCATCGGGCTCGAACCCACCGCGCGTCTGCTCGCCGACGCGACCCGCTACCAGCTCGCCGCGCGCGTCCTGCGCGAGGCACCCGGCCCCTACCCGGCGCTCACCCGCTCCTTCCCCGACCTGGTCAGCGACCTCCTCACCCTCGACTCCGAACTCGCCGAACACCTCGTACGCCCCGAGGAGCTGCGCGCGTACGACGCCACGCTGCTGCGTGATCTGGAGAGCGCCAAGCTCAGCAACGCCGACCTGCGCAAAGTCCCGGAGACGGCCGCCGCCCGGCGTGAACTGGCCGAGCTGGTGACCCGTTACAGAGCGGCCAAGCGCGAGCGCGACCTCCTCGACTTCGGCGACCAGATCGCCCTCTCGGCGACCCTCGCCCGCACCCGGCCCGAGGTCGGCGGCATCCTGCGCGACGAGTTCCGGGTGGTGCTGCTCGACGAGTACCAGGACACCTCGGTGGCCCAACGGATTCTCCTGGCGGGCCTGTTCGGCGGTGGTACGGGCCACCCGGTGACCGCCGTCGGCGACCCCTGCCAGGCGATCTACGGCTGGCGCGGCGCCTCCGTGGCCAACCTCGACGACTTCCCCGAGCACTTCGCCCACACCGACGGCCGCCCCGCGACCCGCCAGTCGCTCAGTGAGAACCGCCGCAGCGGCGGCCGCCTCCTCGACCTCGCCAACGGCCTCGCCGAGCCCCTGCGCGCCATGCACGCGGGCGTGGAGGCCCTGCGCCCGGCCCCCGGAGCCGAGCGTGACGGCATGGTGCGCTGCGCACTGCTGCGCACCCACGCCGAGGAGATGGCCTGGCTCGCCGACTCCATCGCCCATCTTGTACGCACCGGAAAGGCACCTGGAGAGATCGCCGTCCTGTGCCGCACCGCGACCGACTTCGCCCAGATTCAGGGCGCGCTCGTCGCCCGTGACATCCCCGTGGAGGTCGTCGGCCTCTCCGGGCTGCTGCACCTGCCCGAGGTCGCCGACCTGGTCGCCGTCTGCGAGGTCCTCCAGGACCCCGGAGCCAACGCCTCGCTGGTCCGCCTGCTCACCGGGCCGCGCTGGCGCATCGGCGCCCGGGACCTCGCCCTGCTGGGACGCCGCGCCCGGCTCCTCGTGTCGCACGCGCGCGTGGGGGCCGACGACGACCCGGACCGGCGGCTCGCCGCGGCCGTCGAGGGAGTCGACCCGGCCGAGGTGATCTCACTCGCCGACGCCCTCGACACGTTCCTGGAGACGCCCCTGGGAGGCGACGGGGACGACGACGGGCTGCCCTTCTCGACCGACGCGCGCGTACGGTTCGCGCGGCTCGCCACCGAACTGCGCGACCTGCGCCGCTCGCTCGCCGACCCCCTGATGGACGTCCTGCACCGGGTGCTCGCCACCACCGGCCTGGAGGTGGAGCTCTCCGCGTCCCCGCACGCCCTGGCCGCCCGCCGCCGCGAGACCCTCTCCAACTTCCTGGACATCGCCGCGTCCTTCGCCGCCAACGAAAACGAGGCCTCCCTCCTCGCCTTCCTCGGCTTCCTGCGCACCGCCGCCCAGTACGAGAAGGGCCTCGACAATGCCCTGCCCGGCGGCGAGAACACCGTCAAGGTGCTCACCGCGCACAAGTCCAAGGGCCTGGAGTGGGACGTCGTGGCGGTCCCCGGACTGGTCACCGGAACGTTCCCCAGCACCCAGGGCCGGGAGAAGTGGACATCCCAGGGCAAGGTCCTGCCGCACGAACTGCGCGGCGACGCCGACACGCTGCCCGACATCGACGCGTGGGACTCCCGGAGCATGAAGGCCTTCCACGAGGCCATGAAGGACCACCAGAGCACCGAGGAACTCCGCCTGGGCTACGTGACGTTCACCCGCCCACGCTCCCTGCTGCTCGGCTCCGGCCACTGGTGGGGCCCCTCCCAGAAGAAGCCCCGCGGCCCCTCCGACTTCCTGGACGCGCTGTACGAGCACTGCACGGCCGGGCACGGTGAGATCGAGGCCTGGGCGGACGAACCCGAGGAGAACGAGGAGAACCCGGCACTCCACGAGGCCGGCGGCGACCACGCCTGGCCGCTCCCGCTGGACGACACCGCGATGGCCCGCCGGCGGGCGGCCGCCCAGACGGTGCTCGCCCACCTGGAGTCCGGCCGGCTGGAGTCCGGCCACTCCCATGAGACGGCTCACCCCTCGGCCCACGACGCCCCGGGCCCGTACGACGATCCGGACTGGCCGCCTCCGCCCGAGGAGCCCGAGGACGACGAGCCCCCTTACGGGGAAGACGACTTCGCGGATGAGCCTCGGTACACCGACGAGCCCGCTTATGACGCGCTCCCCTACAAGGAGGCCGATTCCGAAGTCGCGCACTACGGAGAAGCCGATTCCGCGGACGCCGACCCGGGCGACTGGGAGTCATGGACACGGAACCGGCCGAAGGTCCCGCACCCCACCCCGGCCCCCGACGCCCGCCCGCACCCTCCAGAGACCACCCGCCTCACCCCCGAAGAAGCCCGCACCCTCGCCTCCTGGGACCGCGACCTCGACGCCCTCACCGGAGAACTCCTGCGCGCCCGGCAGAGCGTCACGGACGTCACCCTGCCCGCCTCCCTGACCGCGTCCCAGCTGCTGCGCCTGGCCGCCGACCCGGACGCCTTCGCACAGGAACTCGCCCGCCCCATGCCGCGCCCGCCCCAGCCGGCCGCCCGCCGCGGCACCCGCTTCCACGCCTGGGTCGAAGCCCGCTTCGAAGAACTGCGGCTGCCCATGCTGGAGCCCGAAGAACTACCCGGCAGCGAGGCTGAGATCGCCGACGAGCGCGACCTGGAAGCCCTCAAGGACGCCTTCGAACGCACCCCGTACGCCCACCGCACCCCGCACCGTGTCGAGGCCCCCTTCCAGCTCGCGATCGCCGGACGCGTCGTACGAGGCCGTATCGACGCCGTCTACAAAGAAGGCGACGGCGACGAAGCGACGTACGACATCGTCGACTGGAAGACCAACCGCACCCGCACCGCCGACCCCCTCCAGCTCGCCCTCTACCGACTCGCCTGGGCCGAGCAGCACGACGTACCGCTGGAATCCGTACAGGCCGCCTTCCTGTACGTGCGCAGCGGCGAGATCGACCGCCCCGAGAACCTGCCGGACCGGGCGGCACTGGAACGGCTCCTCCTGGAGGAAGCACCCGACGGGGCCCTCGAGGAACCGCCGGACCAGCACGCTCGCGTGGACGGATAGGCTCGTGGCCATGAGCACGACTCCGGACAGCGCCGTCCGCACGTACATCGAGCACCACCGTGCGGCCTTCCTCGACGACCTCGCCGAGTGGCTGCGCATCCCGTCCGTGTCGGCGCAGCCCGACCACGCGGCGGACGTACGGCGCAGCGCCGACTGGCTCGCCGCCAAACTCCTGGAGACCGGCTTCCCGACCACCGAGGTCTGGGCCACCCCCGGCGCCCCCGCGGTCTTCGCCGAGTGGCCCTCCGACGACCCGCAGGCACCCACGGTCCTCGTCTACGGACACCACGACGTACAGCCCGCCGCCCGCGAGGACGGCTGGGACACCGACCCCTTCGAACCCGTCGTCCAAGGAAACCGCCTCTACGCGCGCGGGGCCGCCGACGACAAGGGCCAGGTGTTCTTCCACACACTCGGAGTCCGCGCCCACCTCGCCGCCACCGGTCGCACCGCTCCCGCCGTCCATCTGAAGCTGCTCATCGAGGGCGAGGAGGAGTCCGGCTCCCCGCACTTCCGCGCCCTCCTCGAATCACGGCGGGAACGCCTTGCCGCCGATGCCGTGATCGTCTCCGACACCAGCATGTGGTCCGAGGACACCCCCACGGTGTGCACCGGCATGCGCGGCCTCGCCGAGTGCGAGATCACGCTGTACGGGCCCGACCAGGACATCCACTCCGGCGCCTTCGGCGGCGCCGTACCGAACCCCGCCACCGTGGCCGCCCGCCTCGTCGCCGCCCTGCACGACGAGCACGCGCGCGTGGCGATCCCCGGTTTCTACGAAGGCGTCGCCGAACTCGGTGACCGCGAGCGCGAACTCTTCGCCGAACTGCCCTTCGACGAGGAGCAGTGGCTGCGTACGGCCAGGTCGTCGGCCCTCTACGGAGAGGCCGGACGCACCACCCTGGAGCGCCTCTGGGCCCGCCCCACGGCCGAGGTCAACGGCATCGGCGGCGGCTACCAGGGCCCCGGCAGCAAGACGATCATCCCGTCCTCGGCGATGGTGAAGCTCTCCTTCCGGCTGGTCGACGGACAGGACCCCGACCGCATCGAGAAGGCCGTCCGCGTCTGGGCCGTCGAACAGCTACCCGCCGGAATCAGCCACGAGATCACCTTCAGCGCGGCCACCCGCCCGTGCCTGACGCCCCTCGACCACCCGGCCCTGCAGTCCGTCGTACGCGCCATGGGCCGCGCCTTCGAGCAGGAGATCCGCTTCACCCGCGTGGGCGGTTCGGGGCCCGCGGCCGACCTCCAGGAAGTCCTCGCCGCACCGGTGCTCTTCCTCGGCATCTCGGTCCCGTCCGACGGCTGGCACGCCCCCAACGAGAAGGTCGAGATCGACCTGCTCCTCAAGGGCGTCGAAACCACCGCTTACCTGTGGGGCGACCTGGCCCAGAACTGGCGAGATGCACACTGAAAAAGCCCCTCCGCACCCGCCCCGCCGCACATCCGGCTGAATCACCCGCCGAAATAACCGTTCCACCGGGGGAGTTGGAAGCACCCGTGACCACCTGGACCGACCACACCGCCGACCGTCCCATCTCGCTCACCGCCCCGAGCGGCATCGACCGGGCCGCCCACCACCGGCTCGACGAGGCCTGGCTCGCCGCGGCGTGGAGCCACCCCACCACCCGCGCCTTCGTGGTCTCCGGCGGCCAGGTCCTCATCGACGAGACGACGGACGGCACCACCGAACTCGTCATGACCCCGTCCTTCGAAGCCCCCCTCACCGAAGCACACCGCTACTTCCTGGGCACCGACGACGACGGCGTCAGCTACTTCGCACTCCAGAAGGACTCACTGCCCGGCCGCATGGACCAGTCCGCGCGGGCGGCGGGCCTGCGCGAAGCCGGTCTGCTCCTGTCGCCCCGCGACGCGGGCCTCATGGTGCACGCCGTCGCCCTGGAGAACTGGCAGCGCCTGCACCGCTTCTGCTCACGCTGCGGCGAACGCACCGTGATCGCCGCCGCCGGCCACATCCGCCGCTGCCCCGCCTGCGGCGCCGAGCACTACCCGCGCACCGACCCCGCCGTGATCATGGCAGTGACGGACGACGAGGACCGCATCCTGCTCGGCCGCCAGGTGCACTGGCCCGAAGGCCGCTTCTCGACCCTCGCGGGCTTCGTCGAACCCGGCGAGTCCATCGAGCAGTCGGTCCGCCGAGAAGTCTTCGAGGAAGTCGGCGTCACGGTCGGCGAGGTCGAATACGTCGCCAGCCAGCCCTGGCCCTTCCCCTCCAGCCTCATGCTCGGCTTCACGGCCCGTGCCACGTCGGCGGATATCACCGTCGACGGCGAGGAGATCGAGGAGGCGCGCTGGTTCTCCCGCGAAGACCTGCGGGCCGCCTTCGAGTGCGGGGAGGTCCTGCCTCCGTACGGCATCTCGATCGCGGCCCGCCTGATCGAACTCTGGTACGGCAAACCCCTGCCGACGCGGGGATCAGCCGTCTGAGGCACGAACCGCCTACACGCCGACTTTCTGCTTGACCTGCGCCAGCGAAGGGTTCGTCAGCGTCGACCCGTCCGGGAAGAGGACGGTGGGAACCGTCTGGTTTCCGCCGTTCGCCTTCTCCACGAACGCCGCCGACGCCGGGTCCTGCTCGATGTTGATCTCGGTGTACGCGATGCCCTCGCGGTCCATCTGGCTCTTCAGCCGACGGCAGTAGCCACACCACGTCGTGCTGTACATCGTCACAGTGCCCGGCATGTCTCTCGTGCTCCTTCGCTGCTGGGGGTGCGTCTTCGCAGTGGATGGAACGTACGCGACCGGGCCGCCATTCCCGGGCGCCTGCCGCATTAGTACGACTGCAAGCGCCTCCCTGTGGACAACCGGCACACCCGTCTCCGCCGACCTGGCAGCATGGCGGGGTGACAGCAGCAACGCATTCCACCCTCTTCCCGCAGGCCCCTGACACGGCCGACGCGGTACTTGAAGGGCTCGACCCCGAGCAGCGCGAGGTCGCCACCGCCCTGCACGGCCCGGTGTGCGTGCTGGCGGGAGCCGGTACGGGCAAGACCCGCGCCATCACCCACCGCATCGCCTACGGGGTGCGCGCCGGGATCCTCCAGCCCTCCAGCGTGCTCGCCGTCACCTTCACCAACCGCGCCGCCGGCGAGATGCGCGGCCGCCTCCGCCAGCTCGGCGCCTCCGGCGTCCAGGCCCGCACCTTCCACTCCGCCGCCCTGCGCCAGCTCCAGTACTTCTGGCCGAAAGCAGTCGGTGGCAGCCTCCCCCGAATCGTCGACCGCAAGATCCAGCTCGTCGCCGACGCCGCGGCCGCCTGCCGCGTCCGCCTCGACCGAGGCGAGCTGCGCGACGTCACCGCCGAGATCGAGTGGTCCAAGGTCACCCAGACCGTCCCCGCCGACTACGCGGCCGCCGCGGCCAAGGCCGGCCGCGAAGCCCCCCGCAACCGCGCCGAGATCGCCCAGCTCTACGCCGCGTACGAAGACCTCAAACGCGACCGCAGCGTCATCGACTTCGAAGACGTCCTGCTGCTCACCGTCGCCATCCTCCAGGACCAGCACGACATCGCCGAAGCGGTCCGCGCCCAGTACCAGCACTTCGTGGTCGACGAATACCAGGACGTCAGCCCCCTCCAGCAGCGCCTCCTCGAACTGTGGCTCGGCGAACGCAACAGCCTCTGCGTCGTCGGCGACGCCAGCCAGACGATCTACTCGTTCACCGGCGCGACCCCCGACCATCTCCTCGACTTCCGCACCCGCCACCCCGGAGCCACCGTCGTCAAACTGGTCCGCGACTACCGCTCCACCCCTCAGGTCGTCCACCTCGCCAACGGCCTCCTCTCCCAGGCCCGCGGCCGCGCCGCCGACCACCGCCTGGAGCTGATCTCCCAGCGCGCCCCGGGCCCCGAGCCCGCCTACGCCGAGTACACCGACGAGCCCGCCGAGGCCGAAGGCGCCGCCCGCCGCATCCGCGGCCTCATCGCCTCCGGCGTCCCCGCAGGCGAGATCGCGATCCTCTTCCGTACGAACTCGCAGTCCGAGATCTACGAACAAGCCCTCGCGGACGTCGGAGTGCCCTACCAACTGCGGGGAGCCGAACGCTTCTTCGACCGACCCGAAGTGAAGCGGGCCATCCACGCCCTGCGCGGGGCAGCCCGCTTCGGGGGCAACGACTCCCTCCTCGACGACGCCCCCGACCTGCCCTCGCAGGTGCGAGCCGTCCTGTCGGGAGACGGCTGGACCCATGAGCCTCCGGCGGGCTCCGGGGCCGTCAGAGAGCGCTGGGAGTCCCTCGCCGCCCTCGCGCACCTGGCCCAGGACTTCGCCACCGCCAAACCGGACGCCACCCTCGGTGACCTCGTGGCCGAGCTCGACGAACGCGCCGGCGCCCAGCACGCTCCGACCGTCCAAGGCGTCACTCTCGCCTCGCTCCACTCCGCCAAGGGCCTGGAGTGGGACGTCGTCTTCCTGGTCGGTGTCGCCGAAGGCATGATGCCGATCAGCTACGCGAAGACCGAGGAGCAGGTCGAGGAGGAGCGCCGCCTCCTCTACGTCGGTGTCACCCGGGCCAGAGAACACCTCTCCGTCTCCTGGGCACTGTCCCGCTCACCAGGCGGCCGCGCCAACCGGCGCCCCAGCCGCTTCCTCGACGGCCTGCGCCCCGGCTCCACCGCCACCGCGACCCGCGGCGGCGGGCCGGCCGGCCTCGGCGGCTCGAGCGGCGTCGAGCGCGGGACCGCGGGCAGCGTCGCCGGCGTCACACGAAGGGCCAACCGCACCCCGGCCCGCTGCCGCGTCTGCGGCCGCACTCTCAGCGACGCCGGCGAGATGAAACTGATGCGCTGCGAGGACTGCCCCTCCGACATGGACGAGGGCCTCTACGAGCGGTTGCGCGAGTGGCGAGCGGTCCAGGCGGAGCGCAGTGGGCAGCCGGATTTCTGTGTCTTCACGGACAAGACGCTGATGGCCATCGCCGAGACAGTGCCGTCCGGCCCGGCCGAGCTGGCCCGCATCCCCGGGGTCCGCGTACGCAAGCTCAACCGCTACGGAGCCGACGTGCTCGCCATCTGTGCAGGTCAGACGCTTGAGGAAGGCGAGGGTGAGGACTGATTCAAACTCGTCGAAAAAATAGTTTGCGCATGCCCCAGCAATCCCCATAGGTTCTAAACCACGGAAACGGCGGCCTTCTCCAAGGCACTGGTTCCGTGCTGTACTTAATAACCGACGGACCGGCTCGCCCGGTCCCAGAGACGCCGAGAGGAGGCGATTCCAGTGATCAGCATCATCAACAGCAGCTCCGTCATCACCGCCAAAATGACCGATCGCTCGGTCGTCTCCACGTGCCTGCTCGGCTTCTCGAACCTGGGCACCGGTCTGTCCGGCATTCCCGCCGTCCGGCCGGCGTCCTCCGTGTCTCTCGCGGTCCTTCCCGTCCGTGAGCGCAATGAGCGACCGATGAAGGCACTGGAAGCAGTAGAGGCACAGGCGCAGGCCTATGCCTTTGCGGCCGCCGGTGCCGGAGCCACCAAGCAGACGCATCACACGCTGTGGGCCTTCCGTGGGCCTGAACCCTGGAGTGATCCAGCCTGATCGACGATCAGGCCGGCGCCTTCAGGGCCGCGGAACCCCACCCGGGATCCGCGGCCCTTCTGTTTGTCCCCGACCGGGGACGGCGGAGCGAAGGGGCCTCGGGACAAGAAAAGAACCCGGTACCAGCCGCCAACCGGCCAACCGGCCGGCACGACCAGACGAGGAAAACCAACCGTGCAACTCGAAGCGCACGCCCCGTCCGTACCGCCTTCCGAAACGATCCCCCCGCCCGGCCTCACGGAGGACTCCACCTTGATCCCGCTCACTGCGCTCACCGCGCTCGACGACGCCATCGAGAACCTCGGCGTACCCGTTCCCTGCCGGTCCAACGACCCGGAGGTCTTCTTCGCCGAGTCGCCGGCCGATGTCGAGTACGCCAAGGCCCTCTGCCGCACCTGCCCGCTGATCGAGGCCTGCCTCGCCGGCGCCAAGGAGCGACGTGAGCCCTGGGGTGTCTGGGGCGGCGAGCTCTTCGTCCAGGGTGTCGTTGTCGCCCGGAAGCGGCCGCGTGGCCGCCCGCGCAAGAACCCGGTTGCGGCATGAACATCACAGGAACGATCGATCGCCCCCTGACGCACGACCCCAGGAAACAGGCCCCGATGAAGCCGACCACCAACGAGCCCAACGGCTCCGCAATCCCAGACTTCACCACCACCGGCGCGAGCGACTCGCGCCAGAACAGGACCCGAGAGATGCAACTCATCCCAGAAGCCCTGGCTCGTGCGCATATGCACGAGCGACTGCATGAGGCCGAGCAGGAACGCCGGGCGCAGCGCCTGATGGCGGCCCGCCGCATGCAGCGCCGCGCCGAGCGCGCGTCCCTGCGCGCCCGCCGCGCTCTGGCCATGGCAGTCATGCAGTAAAAGCCGTCCACGCAACGGCAGGCAACAGAAGCAACCGCTGTCGCGGGGGCCGGTCCGAACGGACCGGCCCCCGCGGTGCGTTGTGCCTAGATCTGCCGATTCCGAAGCTGTCGCCGTCGCGGGACGCGTCTCCCCGGGCCGCTCACCCTCAAAAACGGCACCCCGAACTCACGGACAACATCCCGAACTCACGCCTCAGCCGCCGAGTCCCCCTCCTCCAGCGTCGGCTCGTCCTCCGAGACGAATCCCGGCAGCCACTCCTCAAGTTCGTCCCGCAGTCGTACCGTCGCACCCAGCTGGCACAGCACACCGATCGTGCTCAGCGTCACCCGGTGGATGAGGAGGTAAGCCGGGGGCAGGTTGAGCTGCTTGCCGAGTTGGTGCGCGGGGGAGCGGGGGTCGGCCACTCGGGCCGCCTGGCTGCGCATCCAGCCTCGGCTGAAGGCGAACTCGTCGACCTGGGCCGGCTCGATGATGGGCAGCAGGTAGTCCAGGACCGCGTCCGGGTCGAGTTCTATGGACTCCTTGACGAAGCCCTCGTCGCGAAGCAGGTCGTAGACCGACTCGGCATCGCCGTCGAGGGTCATGCGCAGCGAGTCGCCGATCGTCGACGGCAGGCCGCCCGGGAGGCGGTCCACCGTGCCGAAGTCGAGGACGCCAAGCCGCCAGCCGCCCTCGCCGTCGGGGTCTTCGGGGTCGATGGGCAGGAGGCGGAAGTTGCCCGGATGCGGGTCGGCGTGCAGCAGGCCGGTGCGGGACGGGCCGGAGAAGAGGAAGCGGGCCAGGAGCTGGCCCGCCCGGTCCCGCTGCTCCTGGGTGCCGTCGGTGATCACCTCGGACAGGGGTATCCCGTCGATCCACTCCGTCACCAGCACCTGCTCGCACTGGTGGACCACGGCCGGCACCAGCACATCGGGGTCGTCCGCGAACTCGTCCGCGTGCGCTTGCTGAGCCTGTGCCTCCAGGGCGTAGTCGAGCTCTTCGGACACCCGGTCGCGCAGCTCCGCGATGAGCGGCTTGATGTCCATGCCGGGAATCAACGGGCCGAGCAGGCGGGCGAAACGGCTGAGCTGGTTCAGGTCGGACAGCAGTGCCTCGCCCGCCCCGGGATACTGCACCTTGACCGCGACTTCCCGGCCGTCGTGCCAGACCGCCCGGTGGACCTGTCCGATCGAGGCGGCCGCGGAGGGCTTGTCCTCGAATTCCAGGAACAGGTCGTGCCAGTCCTCGCCGAGCCGTTCGTCGAGCACGGAGTGCACCGTGCGCGTCGGCATCGGAGGGGCCGCCTCCTGGAGCTTCGTCAGCGCCGCTCGGTAGGGTCCGGCGACCTCCTCCGGCAGTGCCGACTCGAAGACGGACATGGCCTGCCCGAACTTCATCGCGCCGCCCTTGAGCTCACCGAGCACTTTGAACAACTGCTCTGCCGTGCGCTGTTGCAGCTCGCGGCCCACGAGCTCCGCGGACTTGCCGCCGATCCGTTTGCCGAGTCCCCAGGTCGCCCGCCCGGCGAAGCCGAGCGGTAGTGCGGCGAGCTTGGCGGTTCGGGTGACCGCCTTCCGGGGAAGATCAGACATGCGCCCTCCAAGTACCGGACAGCCGTGCCGCTTGCGGCTGTTGCCCGGACATTGTCTCGTGCGGCCCTTCGTCCTCCGAGGTCTGCTCCCCTTTAGCTCTCTCCGCGGTCCCGCAGGAGCATGCGGGATGCGGCCGGACCGGTCGAGCGTGCCAGACGAAACCGGGCACCGAGACCTCCCAGCGAGCCCCCGTACTCGACGGTAGCTCCCCGTCCAGGAAAGCGAGCGCGTGGCCCGCGGCCAGCCCGGCGACCGTGGCCGACAGTGTCAGGTCGCACGGTGGCACATGGCGGGCCTGTCCGGAGCGCCACTGGGCGAGCAGGCGCGGCCAGGTCGGGTCCCGCTCGGTGCGCCCGTGGTCCAGACAGCCCGCGCAGGCCGTGTCGCCGGGCAGCACCAGCGGGCCGACGACTCCGGTGCCTTCCACGACCCCGGCGTACAGATGGGCTGTTCCGGAGTCGATCAGCGTCTCGGCCTCCGCAGGGTCGGGTGCGTGGACAGCGAGGCCGTCCCGGGGCGCGATGATCACCAGGGAGAGACCAGGGTTCCCTTCCTCGTAAGCCGACCGGTCGCCGCCGCGCCGAGGCGGGCGGTCCGGCGCCGCCCGGCGCACCGCACGCCGTGCGGCCTCGTCCCGCCGCTCGCCGATGGATTCCACGGGCAGCCCGCCGGGTGCCACGTCCCACGGCTCGACGCAGCCGCCGTCCTGCACGTCGACCCGGCCCACGCCCGCGCCCGCCAGGGCCGCGGCCAGGACCACCCCCACCCGGCCCGCGCCCCGTACCTGCACCCGCAGTGAGCGGCGGGCCGCCAGTCGGCGCATGCCGTCGCCGGGTTCGGAGGCGACCAGGGAGAGCGAGGCGAGGTCGGGTCGCAGTCTGTCCAGGACCGCCGGTTTCCCGCGCAGGGCGTCGGCGGCCGGGCCGCCGCCCGTCGCGTCGTCCAGCAGACCCGCCCGGGCCAGCCGCTCCACGAGGCCGTCGACATGCCCGTCGGGCAGACCCATGCGGCGCCCCTCGTCGCGTAGGAGAGGAAGCCCGCGTGTTCCGTCGAGCAACGTCAGGAAACTGCCCGTTGCCGTGTCCATCGGGCCGAGCACCATCGCGTGTGCGGTTGCCATCCCGAACTGCACGGTGTTGAGATCCCGCCACCCGCGCCGCAGCGCGGGTTTCACCGTCGGATGCATGACTGTCCCCTGTACAACCCCGTTGTCGCCGGCGTGGCCGTCGTGCTCCGCCGGTCGAATGTCAGGATGCCCGCATTGCCCGTCGCGTGCCGAAAGTTATCCACAGGCGGTGGATATTCGTCGTACAAATCGAGCGCGTGGGGTGCGGTTCGGCATCGATGCGTCCCGGAGGCGGGACTTCCACCATGTGCAACGGGTAACGTCGGGGCGTGCCCGCCGACCCACTGCACCGCGCCGGAAACCCACAGCGCAGCACGACGAGCCAGCCGCCAAGCGGCTCGCGGGCGAGCGCGATCGAGGTCCGCAGGAGCGCGCGACGGCGCAGAACGGTCTCCGCGTACCGCGAAGGCGATCGCACCGTCGTGCTCATCCCCGCCCGGATGTCCGAGGCGGAGGAGCAGCGCTGGGTGAGCGTCATGCTCGACAAACTCGCTGCCCAGGAGAACAAGCGGTTTCTCGGTGACGCGGAGCTGGCCGAGCGCGCCGCCCGGCTCTCCGACCAGTACTTCGACGGCCGGGCCCGGCCGGCCTCCGTCCGCTGGGTCACCAATCAGAACACGCGCTGGGGCTCGTGCACCCCGGCCGAGGGCAGTATCCGCCTTTCGCACCGGTTGCAGGGCATGCCGGAATACGTCGTCGACTACGTCCTGGTCCATGAGCTCGCGCACCTGCTCGTGCCCGGCCACGGTCCCGACTTCTGGCGGCTCCTGGAGGCCTATCCGCGCACCGAGCGGGCCCGCGGCTACCTCGAAGGAGTGGTCGCCGCCGACCGGCTGCCCCACCTGCCGGCAACGCGCGGCGAGTGACGTCGATCTGACGCCGAGAGCCTGCGGAGATCCGGCCGGGATGGCAGGAAGCAGGGTTTCTGTACCGGGTCTGTACCGGCTTCGTCCGCGGCTGGATTTTGCCGTTAGCCTGACGCGACGCACTCGTATCGGGATGGGGGACGGTCGATTACGCATGGCCAGGGAATTCCAACGCGGCCACAAGGCCAAGATCAGTGACCTCACCGCGGGCACCGATTTGTACGTAGGTGTGCAGATCGCCGGCCCCGGATTGACCTTCGACATCAGCTGCTTCGGTCTGGACGCCGATGAACGGCTTTCGGACGACCGGTACTTCGTCTTCTTCAACCAGCCGAAGACTCCCGAAGAGTCCGTCCAGCTTCTCGGCGCGCAGGCGGGCGACTCGGAGTCCTTCCGCGTCACGCTGGACAAGATCCCGCCACAGATCCAGAAACTGTCGTTCACGGCGACGCTCGACGGTGCCGGACAGCTGTCGCAGATCGCCCCCGGCTACCTCCGTATCGTCGCGGGTGGCGAGGAGGTGGCCCGGTACTCCTTCAACGGCACCGAGTTCTCCACCGAACGCGCCGTGATGCTGGGCGACTTCTACCTGAAGGACGTGTGGCGCTTCGCCGCGGTCGGGCAGGGTTTCGACGGCGGACTCGACGCGCTGCTGAAGAACTTCGGCGGCGAGGTCGCCGAGGAGGAGCCCGCCGCCGCACCGCAGCCGCAGGCCGGCGCCCCGTCGTTCGCGCCGCCCGCCCAGGCCACCGCGCCGCCGGCCTTCGGGGCCCCGGCTGGCCCACCGGCACCGGCACCCGTGCCTCCGGCTCCCGCCCCGGCGCCGCAGCCCGCACAGGGTTTCGCGCCGCCTCCGGCAGCCACGCCACCCCCGGCGCCCGCGCCTCCGGTGCACGCCGCGCCGACCATCGTCGCGCCGATGACTCCGCCCGGCGGCGCTCCCGTACCGCCCCCGGCGCCCGCTCCCGCGCCCTACGGGCAGCCGGGCCAGCAGCCTCAGTACGGTCAGGCCCCTGGCCAGACCGCACCGCTGCCGCCCGGTTACGGACAGCCCCAGGCTCCTCAGGCGCCCGGCCCGCCGCCCGGCTACGGTCAGCCGACCCCGCCTCCGGGCTACGGTCAGCAGCCGCCGTTCGGACAGGCACCCGGGCAGCCCGGCGCGCCGGGAGCGCCCGCTTCGTACGGAGTGCCCCAGGGCGCTCCCCAGGGAGGCGCCGGTGTCGCCGCGGCGCTGCAGCCGTACAAGGAGGCGCCCACCGGGCAGCGTTGGACGCAGCAGAACAAGAAGATGGTCCGCGTCGACCTCGGCGCGGGCGGCGACCAGGCCGTACTGGCCCGTCAGGGCAGCATGGTGCTCTACCAGGGCAAGGTCGACTTCAGTTACAAGGGCGCCGGGTTCACCGGCCGGATCGTGGGCAACGCGACCGGCCAGGAAATGCAGTTGATGCGCTGTTCGGGCCGCGGCCAGGTGTTCCTCGCCGACAACTCGACCATGCTGCACCCCATCGAACTGCAGGGTGACGCCGTCTGCGTCTCCGCGGAGAACGTCCTCGCCTTCGACGAGACGCTCCAGTACGAGGTGCGCCGCATCGAAGGGCATGGCATCCCCGGGGGCGCACTTTTCACGATGCAGTTCCAGGGAACCGGCACGATCGTCGTCAAAACGCACGGCGTGCCCGTTGTGCTGCCCGTGACACCGACGACGTTCGCCGACTGCAACGCCGTCGTGGCGTGGTCCGCCGCGTCCCAGGTGATCGTCTCCAGCCAGGTACGGATGCGCCGGAACTCCTACGCCGGAGACACCGGGGAGAGCGTGAACCTCCAATTCCGTGGCGCGCCCGGCAATTTCATCGTCGTCCAGCCGTACGAGGTCTGAGGGAGCCCGTCCAATGAACCAGCAACTCGCGGGCTTCGCCCCGGCACCCGTTGCCGCGCGCATGGAGAACCACGGCAATCACATGCTCAAGGTCGCCATGCAGACCGGAAACGACCTCCTCGCGCGCGTGGGGTCGATGGTCGCCTACGAAGGCTTCGTCCAGTACGAGCCCAATCCGCCGGCCGTGCGCCAGATCGCGCGCGACTGGGCCACCGGTGAGGGCGCACCCCTGATGAAGTGCTCCGGAGACGGCCTGCTCTACCTCTCCGACTACGGCGCTAACGTCGTCGTCATCAACCTCAACGGCGACGCGATCTCCGTCAACGCCACCAACCTGCTCGCCTTCGACGCGCACCTGACGTGGGGCGTCGAACGCGTCAAGGGGCTGGCGAAGTTCGCCGGGCAGGGCCTGTGGAACACCAAGATCTCCGGACAGGGCTGGGTCGCGCTGACCTCCCGGGGCAAGCCCATCGTCGTCGACTGCGGCGGCGGCGAGGACGAGACGTACGTCGACCCGGACGCGCTGGTCGCCTGGTCCCCGAACCTGAAGGTGAAGGGCAAGCGCAGCTTCAAGGCGCAGTCGCTGATCGGGCGGGGCAGCGGCGAGGCCTTCCAGATGGCCTTCTCCGGACAGGGCATCGTCGTCGTCCAGCCCAGCGAGGACAGCACAGACCGCCTCCGGGCGCGGGGCTGAGGGGGAGGACACACATCATGCAGAGCCCGCTTTTCGCCTACAACGACCAGCAGACCCAGGAGCGCTACAGCCTGCAGAACAAGCAGATGCTGCGCGTCGTCCTGGAGGGCCACGACGACCTGCTCGCCCGCAAGGGCACCATGGTCGCCTACCAGGGTCTTGTGGAGTTCGACGCCGAGTACCAGAACTCCGGTCAGCAGCAGTCGCGCGCGCACACCGGGGAGGGCCTCGACCTGATGCGCTGCCACGGGCAGGGCACGGTCTACCTGGCCAACCTCGCCCAGCACGTCCATGTGGTGGACGTGGACCAGGACGGCCTCACCGTGGACAGCAGTTACGTCCTGGCCATGGACTCCGCCCTGCACCACGAGGTGATCGCCGTGGACAGCCAGTACGGCATCTCCGGCTCCGGCAAGTACCAGCTCAACATCACCGGGCGCGGCAAGGTCGCCCTGATGACCTCGGGCATGCCCCTGATGATGCAGGTCACGCCGGACCGGTACGTGAACTGCGACGCCGACGCGATCGTCGCCTGGTCCACGAGTCTGCGCGTACAGATGCAGGCCCAGACGCACTCCTCCGGAGTGTTCAGGCGCCGCGGCAACACCGGTGAGGGCTGGGAGCTCAGCTTCATGGGCCAGGGCTACGCGCTCGTCCAGCCCAGCGAGCTGCTGCCGCCGCAGAACGCCGTGATCGGCCAGGGCGTACGCGCCCAGTACGGCATGGGACAGCAGGGCGCCCACGCCCAGAACCAGGGCAACGCCTGGAGCTAGGCGCTCCGCGGGAAGGGCGGCTCGACAGCTGCGAGCCGTCCGTGACCGGTCGCGCAGTTCGGCGGCGCCCCTGTCAGGGCGCGTGTGTAAGGGGCGGTCGCTACTGCGACCGCCCCTTACCGTTCGTCAGAGCCGCGCGCGCGTCGCCTCCAGCAGACGTACGACCGACTCGTCGGCCACGCCCGCCACCTCCTCGTACGCGAACCACCGCAGGTCGAGGGACTCCTCACTGATCTCCTGGACCGCCCCGGGCGGCGCCAGGACCGCGTACTGGACGTCGAAGTGGCAGTGGCACGGCGGCGGGATCGGATGCCGGTCGAGCCGGACGGGCCCACCCGGGATCAGCGTCAGCCCCTGCTGGATGCCCGACTCCTCCATGGCCTCACGCAGGGCCGCGCCCTCCAGGTCGGTGTCCTCCGGCTCGCAGTGACCACCCATTTGGAGCCACATCCGCAGCTTCTTGTGAAGCGTCAGAAGTACGCGGCCCTGCTCGGGGTCGATCACCAGGGCACTCGCCGTGATGTGCCCGGCCGTGCAGGCCTTCCACATCCCGTCCGGATGCGCCTCCAGATGGTCCAGATACGCCTGGCGCAGCTCCTCCTGGTCCTCGTAGCCCTTCAGGACCAGGACGGCGTCGTCGTACAGGCTCACCGGTCGTCGTCGCCCTTGTCTTCCCCGGTCTGCTTGTCCTCGTCCTTCGTCAGGTTCGGCTTCTCGGAGGAGCCGTCCGCCGCCTCGCCGAGCATCTTGTCGAGCTCGGAGAAGTCCAGCTGCTCGCGATGCACGAAGCCGTCCGGATCGTCCAGGTCGGAGGCGGTCGGCAGCATGTCCGGGTGCGCCCACAGGCCGTCGCGGCCGTCGACGCCGCGCGCGTCCGTGAGGGAGGCCCACAGGCGCGAGGCGTCCCGCAGCCGGCGCGGGCGCAGCTCAAGGCCGATCAGCGTGGCGAAGGTCTGCTCGGCGGGGCCGCCGGTCGCACGGCGGCGGCGCAGCGTCTCCCGCAGGGCGTCCGCGGACGACAGACGCGGCTTGGCGGCCGCGTGCACGACGGCGTCCACCCAGCCCTCGACGAGCGCGAGCGCCGTCTCCAGACGGGCCAGAGCGGCCTTCTGCTCCGGCGTGTCCTCCGGCTGGAACATGCCCTGCTGGAGTGCCTGCTGCAGCTCCTCCGGATTCTGCGGGTCGAACTGGCCGACCACGTCCTCCAGCTTCGCCGTGTCGACCTTGATCCCGCGCGCGTACCCCTCGACCGCACCGAACAGATGCGAGCGCAGCCACGGCACATGGGCGAAAAGTCGCTGGTGGGCGGCCTCGCGCAGGGCGAGATAGAGCCGGACCTCGTCCTGGGGGACGCTCAGGTCCTTGCCGAACGACTCGATGTTCAGCGGCAGCAGCGCGGCCCGGCCGGCCGGGCCGAGCGGCAGGCCGACGTCGGTCGAACCGACGACCTCGCCCGCGAGCACGCCGACGGCCTGCCCGATCTGTGTGCCGAACATGGCGCCGCCCATGGAGCGCATCATCCCCAGGAGCGGGCCCGCCATGGCCTGCATCTCCTCGGGCAGGACATCGCCCATGGCCGCGCCGACCCGCTCGGCTACCGGGTCGACGAGCTCCTTCCACACCGGCAGGGTCGCCTCGACCCACTCCGCGCGGCTCCACGCCACCGCGGATCCGGCGCCGGACGGCAGGGACGTCGCGTCGTCGAGCCACAGGTCGGCCAGCCGCACCGCCTCCTCGACCGCCGTACGCTCGGCCGGGCCGATGCTCGCGTCCTTCGTGCCGTCCGGGGTGCCCTGGGAGACGGTCTGGCGTGCGATCTGCTTGGCCATGTCCCAGTTCACCGGACCGCCCTCGTACGAGAGCATCTGGCCCAGCTGCTGGAACGCGGCGCCCAGGTCGTTGGGGTTCAGGGAACCGAACATGGCAGCGAGCGGATTGTCGCCCCCCGGGCCTCCCAGTCCTCCGGGCCCGAAACCGAACGGGTTGTCAGGTCCCTGACCACCGCCGCTCTCCTGGTCCTTCTTCTTGCCCTCGTCGCCGTTCTCCGGCTCCTCCGGCGGAAGGCCGAATCCGAATGGGGTGTCACTCACGGGATTCCTCGGCTGTTAAGGCCGCCGGTTTCGTGCCGACGGCGGCTGCCCTACATCACCACCCAGCGTAGACACCACAGCCGGTTCGGGCCTCGGTGCTTCGCCGACTCTTGGGCTGCGGCAGGATGGATGCCACCTGGTACGTACGCGTCACGCGCGTTCTTACTGAAGACAACCGCTGGAGACGCCCGGTGAGTTCCCCAGATCCGCAGGTTCGCGCAGCGCGAAACCCGTCAGCCCACCCGTCGCCCGACGATCGCCCCTCAACGGCGGCGCAGCGCGCCGGCGAGTCGTCCGCCGCGCGCGGCCCCGTCGTCGCGGTCACCGGCGCCGCGGCCGGCATCGGCGCGCTGCTCATCGAGCGGCTCGCCGCCAGCGACGAGGTCAAGCAGGTCATCGCCATCGACGAGCGGCGCGGCGAGTGCGCGGCCGCCCAGTGGCACATCCTGGACGTCCGGGACCCGGCGATCGCCGAGAAGCTGCGCGGCGCCGACGTCGTGGTGCATCTGGCGCTCGACCTGGACCTGGAGACCGACGCGGCCGCGCGTACCGCGTACAACGTGCGGGGCACCCAGACCGTGCTCACCGCCGCGGCCGCGGCCGGCGTCCACCGCGTGGTGCTGTGCACCTCGACGATGGTCTACGGAGCGCTGCCCGACAACGAACTGCCCCTCTCCGAAGACGCCGAACTGCGGGCCACCGCGGAGGCCACGGGCGTCGGGGACCTTCTGGAGGTCGAGCGGCTCGCCCGGCGGGGGCCGCGGGCGCATCCCGGGCTCAACGTCACCGTCGTACGGCCCGCCATCCTCGTCGGGGGCACCGACACGGCCCTCACCAGGTACTTCGAGTCGCCCCGGCTGCTCGTCGTCGCCGGGTCACGGCCCGCCTGGCAGTTCTGCCATGTCGAGGACCTGTGCAGCGCTCTGGAGTACGCCGTCCTCGAAAAGGTCGACGGGGAGCTGGCCGTCGGCTGTGACGGGTGGCTGGAGCAGGAGGAGGTCGAGGAGCTCAGCGGGATCCGCCGGATGGAGCTGCCGTCGGCCGTCGCCCTGGGTGCCGCTGCCCGGCTTCACCGGATCGGGCTCACGCCGTCGCCGGCCGGGGATCTCGCGTACACGATGTACCCCTGGGTGGTCAGCGGGAGCCGGCTGCACGATGCCGGGTGGCGGCCGCAGTGGACCAATGAGGAGGTTCTCGCCGAGCTGCTGGAGGAGGTGGCGGGGCGGCATACCGTTGTCGGGCGGCGGCTCGGGCGGAAGGATGCGACCGCCGCCGGTGCCGCGGGGGCGACGGTTGCTCTGTTGGGTACGGCTGCGTTGGTGCGGCGTGCGCGGAAGGCCCGTCGGCGGATCTGAAGGAGACCCGAGTGGGGGTCGGCCTCCAGGGTTTTCGCCCTCGCCGCCCCTACCCGTCCCATCCCTGGGGGCTGCGCCCCAGACCCCCGCTTGTCGGCCTGGACGGCCTCGTCCTCAAACGCCGGACGGGCTGGAGGGCCGGACTGGGATGAAACGGCGTTTCGCGGTGTCAGTGGGGTGGGGCACGATGGGGTCATGGCATCCATGAACGACCATCCCGGTGAGCAGGCGGCGCAGGACCCCATCAAGCTTCTGGCGATCCGGGAAACGGCGCTTTCTTTGGACGAGGTCTTCCGGGCCGTCGGGGACGATGCCTCCGGTGGGACCGCGCTCTTCGTGGGGACCGTGCGCAATCACGACGGGGGAGCGGACGTCGACGAGCTCGGGTACTCGTGCCATCCCAGCGCCGAGGCGGAGATGCGGCGGATCGCCGAGAAGGTCGCCGCCGAGTACCCGGTACGGGCCCTGGCCGCCGTCCACCGAATCGGTGACCTGCGGGTGGGTGATCTCGCGGTGGTCGTCGCCGTCTCCTGCCCGCACCGCGGAGAGGCCTTCGAGGCCTGCCGCAAGCTGATCGACGACCTGAAGCACGAGGTCCCGATCTGGAAGCACCAGAAATTCTCCGACGGTACGGAGGAATGGGTGGGCGCATGCTGAGCGGCCGTTGTTCCGGTTGCGGAACTCGGTCCCTGCCGTGAGCGTTGGCCATGTGGACGGTTAATCTGCTGATCAGTCAGTTGCGGTCGCACAATGGGGTCGGGAGGTCGACATGGCGGCGCTCGCCTGGTTGCTGATTCCGCTTTTCGCTGCGATCGGTGCCGGACTGTGGGGCAGTTGGGTCGGCCGGAACCGCAAGACCATCGGAGACGGCACCGAGCTCGCGGGCTACACACGCTTCCGCGAAGCCATGGAGAAGTCCGAGGCAGCGGAGACGGCGGAGAAGACGGCGAAGGCACACACGGACGTCTGAGCGGGCCCGCGGGCCCCGGACGGACGGCCCCGACAGACCGCTGACAGGGTGGTCCCGTACTGTCGTTCCATGCCACGCCGCACCGCGACGATGCTCGCCTCCACCCTGATGCTGATCGCGCTCCTGTGCGCGGGAGTCTTCATCAAAGTGCCGTATTCGGAGATGTCACCGGGCCCCACGGTGAACACGCTCGGCGATCACGACGGCGAGCCGGTGCTCCAGATCTCCGGCCGCAAGACGTACCCGGCGTCCGGGAACCTCAACATGACGACGGTCCGGGTCACGAGCGCCGACTACAAGATGAACCTCGTCGAGGCCGTGTACGGCTGGCTGGCGCACGACAACAAGGTGGTCCCGCACGACACGCTCTACCCCGACGGCAAGACGGAGGAGCAGTCGACGCAGGAGAACGCCGAGGAGTTCAGCCAGTCCCAGGAGAGCGCCAAGGTCGCGGCCCTCAAGGAGCTGGACATCCCCGTGAAGTCCTGGGTGATCGTCCAGACGGTGGTCAAGGACTCCCCGGCCGAGGGCAGGCTGCACGCCGGCGACGTCATCAAGGCCGTGGACGGTACGACGGTCAAGGCGCCCGGCGACGTCGCCGAGCTGGTCACCAAGCACAAGCCCGGCGAGAAGGTCGACTTCACGATCGTGCCCGCCAAGGAGCAGGCGGCCGCCGAGAAGGAGAAAAGGACGCCGACGGTCACCGAGGACATCACGCTCACCACCGAGAAGTCCGACGACGACGGCAAGGAGCGGGCGATCGTCGGAATCTCGGCCGGAACCGACCACACCTTCCCGTTCACCATCGACATCAAGCTCGCCGACGTCGGCGGCCCCAGCGCCGGCCTGATGTTCTCCCTCGGCATCGTCGACAAGCTGACCTCCGGAGACCTCACCGGCGGCAAGTTCGTGGCCGGCACCGGCACCATCGACGACGACGGCAAGGTCGGCCCGATCGGCGGCATCGAGATGAAGACGGTCGGCGCCCGCGACAAGGGCGCCCAGTACTTCCTGACACCCAAGGACAACTGCGCGGCCGCCGCCCGCGACGTCCCCGAGGGACTCACACTCGTCAAGGTCGACACGATCGACGACGCGATGAGCGCCCTCAAGGACATCCGCGGCGGCGACACGGCGGACCTGCCGAAGTGCACCACCGGCTGAGGCCCACCAGGAGCAGGCGGCGCACCGGCCGCGGAGGACTACTCCGCGAACGTCGCCCCCAGCGCCTCCGCGAGCCCGGGCACCAGGTCGGACCCGGTGAGCACCTCGGTCGCCGAGTCCTTCTCACGCAGCCGCAGCGCCGACTCACGCTTCCCGCCGCGCAGCACGCCCACGGTCATCCGGACCTCCTGACGCTCCGGATGTTCGGCGACCCACTTGGCCAGCCGCTTCTCGTCGAGACCCGCCGGTACGGAGGCCTCCGCGGACGGCGGCAGCATCAGCCGCTCCACGGACATGGCGCAGCCGACCACCGCGTCCGGCCAGGCGATGGTGCCGAGAAACTCGTCCAGCGGGCTGCCGGCAGGGAGTTCATCCTGTTCGATGGGGGTGAGGGTGCCTTCGGGGGCGTCTTCCGTCAGACCGAGGCGCTGGGCGAGCCCCGGCTCCTGGGAACGCAGCTGAACGGTGTCGACCAGCGCGAAAAGCCGGGCGGGCTGATCCCAGCCGAGCCCCGAAACGTACTCGTCGATCTCGAGGACGGCACGGGTCAGTGGCTCGGCCGCCATGGGGGTGCCTGAGGAGGCGGTGTTGGACATGGTCACAATCCTGCCTCGTTCGGCCCCCGAAGCGGGAACCGAGTAAAGCATCAGTAAGTTGCATAGTTGGGGCCCGGCACTCGCAGAGCCCCGAAATACCAACAGCGAACTTCGAGGTGCGCACCTTGGCTTTCCAGATGCCGGACCGCGGCGGAGGCCCGACGGGGCCACGGATCAGAGTGGGCCGACCGTCCCGGCGCGTCCGGACCCTGCTCATGACACTGGGCGTACTGGCCGTGCTGGCCATGGCCTTCGTCATGTTCGCGGGGTTCTGGACGGACTGGCTCTGGTATCGGTCCGTCAACTATTCGTCCGTCTTCACGACCACCCTGTGGACCAAGATCGGCCTGTTCTTCGTCTTCGGACTGCTGATGGCCACGGCCGTCGGAGTGAACATCTGGCTGGCCCACCGGTTGCGGCCGCCCCTGAGCGCCATGTCGATGGAGCAGCAGAGTCTCGACCGCTACCGGATGGGCGTGGCCCCGTACAAGACGTGGATCCTCCTGGGGATCACGTCTCTGGTCGGGCTGATCGCGGGTGCCTCCGCGGCGGGCCAGTGGCGTACGTGGCTCATGTGGGTGAACGGCGTGCCCTTCAACCAGAAGGACCCGCAGTTTCACCTCGACGTGTCCTTCTACGCCTTCGACCTGCCCTGGTACCGCTTCCTGCTGGGCTTCGGCTTCGCGGCCGCGATCCTCTCCGTGATCGCCGCCGCGCTGACCCACTACCTGTACGGCGGACTGCGGATCACCAGCCCCGGCGCCCGCGCCACGGCCGCCGCCACCGGGCATCTCTCGGTGCTCCTTGGCATCTTCGTCGCACTGAAGGCGGTCGCGTACTGGCTCGACCGGTACGGACTCGCGGTGAAGTCCAGCGACTTCAAGGCGACGGGCAACTGGACGGGCCTCAGGTACGTCGACGCGAACGCGTATCTGCCCGCCAAGACGATCCTGTTCTGCATCGCGGTCATCTGCGCCCTGCTGTTCTTCGCCACCCTGTGGCGGCGGACCTGGCAGCTGCCCGTCATCGGCTTCGGCCTGATGGTGCTCTCGGCGATCCTGATCGGCGGTCTGTACCCGGCGATCGTCCAGAAGTTCCAGGTCCAGCCGAACGAGCAGGCCAAGGAAGCGCCGTACGTCGAGAAGAACCTCAAGGCGACCCGCGACGCGTACGGCATCAACGGCACCCAGGTCACCGAGTACCCGGGCACCAGCACCACCACGGACAAGACGAAGCTGCGCGACGACGCCGACGGTGCCGCGAGCATCCGGCTCCTGGACCCGAACGTGGTGTCGCCGACGTTCCAGCAGCTCCAGCAGGTGCGTAACTACTACGCCTTCCCGTCGAACCTGGACGTCGACCGCTACACCAAGGACGGCAAGGACCAGGACACGGTCATCGGTCTGCGCGAGCTGAACCTCCAGGGCATTCCGAAGAACAACTGGATCAACGACCACTTCCGGTACACCCACGGGTTCGGAGCGGTCGCGGCCAAGGGCACCAACGCCGACGCCGAGGGCCGCCCGGAGTTCACCGAGTACGACCTGCCGTCCAAGGGCGAGCTCGGGGACTACGAGCAGCGGATCTACTACGGCGAGAAGACCAGCCAGTACTCGATCGTCGGCGGCCCGCAGAAGGAGATCGACTACTCCGACGACACCGGCGAGAAGACGACCAGCTACAAGGGCAAGAGCGGGGTCAACCTCTCGAACCCGGTCAACAGGGCTGCCTACGCGGTCGCGCTGAGCGAGCCGCAGATCCTGTACTCGGGCGCCATCGGCGAGGGTTCGCGGATCCTCTACAACCGCACTCCCAAGGAGCGCGTCGAGGCGGTCGCCCCGTGGCTGACCATCGACGGTGACGCCTATCCGGCGATCGTCGACGGGAAGATCGAGTGGATCGTCGACGCGTACACGACGACCAACGGTTATCCGTACGCCTCTCGCACCACCCTCGGCGACACGACGGCCGACTCGCTGACCGCCGCCAACAACCAGCGTGCGGTGGTGGCCCAGCAGAACCAGGTCAACTACATCCGCAACTCGGTGAAGGCGACCGTCGACGCGTACACCGGCAAGGTGACGCTCTACGAGTGGGACACCAAGGACCCGGTCCTGAAGACCTGGAAGAAGGCCTTCCCCGGGACGGTGAAGGCGAAGGGTGACATCCCGCAGGCCCTCATGGACCATCTGCGGTACCCGCAGGACCTGTTCAAGGTCCAGCGCGAGCTGCTGACCCGGTACCACGTGAAGGACGCGGAGACGTTCCTCAGTGGCAGCGAGGTGTGGCAGGTCCCGGACGACCCGACCAACAAGTCGGGCAACGCGGTGCCGCCGTACTACCTGAGCATGAAGCTGCCGGGCGAGAAGGCCCAGGAGTTCTCGCTGACGACGACGCTCACGCCGAACGGGCGGGACAACCTGAGCGCCTTCATGTCGGTCAACGCCGAAGCGAACACGAGCGAGTACGGCAAGATCAGCATCCTCAAACTGCCCACCGGCAGAACGGTCGACGGGCCTAAACGGGTGCAGAGCCAGTTCAACTCCGAACCATCCATCGCCGAGTCGATCAGGCTGCTGAGAGGTGGTGACTCGGAAGTCGAGTACGGCAACCTGCTGACGGTGCCGCTCGACGGAGGCCTGCTCTACGTGGAGCCCGTCTACGTACGCGGTGGTGGACTCAAGTACCCGCTGCTGCGGAAGGTGTTGGTGACCTACGGAGGCGCCACGGCCTTCGAGGACACCTTGGACCAGGCGCTCAACAAGATCTTCGGAGCCGATGGAGCGACCGAGGAGCCACCGCCACCGGACGAGGGCGAGGGGACCAAGCCACCGCCGACGTCCGACAACCCGACGGTCCAGGCAGCGCTCGACGACGCCCAGAAGGCCTTCGACCAAGGCCAGGAAGCCCTCAAGAAGGGCGACTGGGAGGCGTACGGCAAGGCGCAGAAGGATCTTGAGGACGCGCTGAAGCGGGCGGAGGACGCGCAGGCCACGCCCACCCCGGGTGGCAGCGGTGACGGCGACAACAGTGAGGAGAGTGGCGGCGGGAGCGCCGGCAGCGGCTAGTCAGGAGGCCACCCCGCGCCGTGGTACGGTTTGAACACAACGGCGCGGGGTGGAGCAGCTCGGTAGCTCGCTGGGCTCATAACCCAGAGGTCGCAGGTTCAAATCCTGTCCCCGCTACTGAAATCGAAGGACCCGGATCCTCAAGGATTCGGGTCCTTCGGCGTGTGTGGGCCTCCCCGTGTTTCCCTCGCTCACCAGTGCTGTCGTGGCGAAGGCCGCTCGGTACGGGGGTAGTTGGGGAATCTGTGTTTCACTTGTCTCTCTGTGGGCATGTCGACAAAACGCTGAAGTGACCTCACTGGCTGCGGTATACCAGGTGTACCCAGGTTGCAGGTGGTGCGACGATGGACGTTATGGGGGACAAGGCAACTCTGTTGGAGACAGGGCGGTTTGTGCAGCCTTCCGACTTTGTGCAGCCTTCCGACCGGGACGAGACCGGCGAGGCTGTCGAGGAGGCGCGTCAAAGACTCGCCGCGGAAGCGGGTGACGCCGAGGCGATGAGCGTCCTCGGAGCCATGCTGCTGCGCCGCGGTGATCTCGACGGCGCCGAGCCCCAGCTGCGCGCTGCCACCGCGGCCGGGGACCGGGCCGCCGCCAACAACCTGGGTGTCCTCCTGCACCAGCGCGGATACGCCGAAGAGGCCGCCGGCTGGTGGCGGATCGCCGCCGTCGCCGGATCCGCGGCCGCCGCACACGCGCTGGGCCGCCACCACCGTGAGCGCGGCGACGAGCCCGCCGCCGAGTACTGGCTGCGCCAGTCCGCCGAACAGGGACACCCGCTCGGCGCGTACGCGCTCGCCGATCTCCTGGAGCACCGCGGCGACGCCGGCGCCGAGCACTGGATGCGGGCGGCCGCCGAGCGGGGCCACCGCGAGGCGGCGTACCGGCTCGCCCGGGCGCTCGACCGGAAGGCCGCGCGGGCGGCGGAGGACGACGCCGACAGTGGTGTCGCGACGTCCGCCGCCGCGGAGGCCGAGCAGTGGTACCGGCAGGCGGCCGCGCGCGGCCACCGGCGGGCGGCCCTGCACCTCGGGGCGATCCTGGAGAAGCGCGGACAGCTCAAGGAGGCCGGGCGCTGGTACCTGACCTCCGCCAAGGAGGGCGAGGCACGGGCCGCCTGCGCGCTCGGGTTCCTGCTGCGCGACGCCGGCGACACCGAGAGCGCCGCCGTGTGGTGGCTGCGGGCCGCCCAGGACGGCGACGGGAACGCCGCCAACGCCCTGGGGGCGCTGCACGCCGAGCGGGGCGAGACGCAGACCGCCGAGCGCTGGTACCGGGCCGCGATGGACGCAGGCGACGTGAACGGCGCGTACAACCTCGGGCTGCTCTGCGCCGAGCAGGGGCGGACCGCGCAGGCCGAGCAGTGGTACCGGCGCGCGGCGTACGCCGGGCACCGGGAGGCGGCCAACGCGCTGGCCATTCTGCTGCTCCAGGTCGGTGACGCGGCCGGGGCAGAGCCGTGGTTCTCCAAGGCCGCGGAGGCCGGCAGCGTGGACGCCGCGTTCAACCTCGGCATCCTGCATGCCGGGCGCGAGGAGGACGCGGCCGCCCTGCGGTGGTACGAGCGGGCCGCTGCCGCCGGGCACACCGAGGCCGCGCTCCAGGTCGGGATCGCGCGGCTCCGGGACGGGGACGAGCGGGCCGCCGAGCGGCATCTTCGGTGTGCCGCGGGTGGGGGGAGCGCGGAGGCGGCCTACCGGCTGGCCACCGTGCTCGACGCGCGGCGGCCGCCCGCGCCCTCGCACGAGCTGGGGGAGCCGGCCACCGAGAAGAGCGAGTGCGAGGAGTGGTACGAGCGGGCCGCTACCCAGGGGCATCGGCGGGCTCAGGTGCGGGTGGGGATGCTCGCGTCCGCCCGGGGGGATGTGGTGGAGGCGGCTCGGTGGTACCGCGAGGCCGCGGAGGCCGGGTCTCGGAACGGGGCGTTCAATCTCGGGCTGCTGCTGGTTCGGGAGGGGAGTGAGCCGGAGGCTGCGCTGTGGTGGGCTCGGGCCGCTGATGCGGGGCATGGGCGGGCGGCTTTGCGGCTTGCCCTCGTCTACGCGCGTCGGGGGGAGCTTGCGGAGGGGCAGCGGTGGGCCGATCGGGCTGTGTCGCTCGGGCCGGGTGAGGTTTCTGAGCGGGCGGCTCGGTTGCGGGATGCGTTGCGGGAGGAGTTGTCGGCGTGAGGGTGCGGCGGGGTTTTTCGCCCCCGCCGCCCCTACCCGTCCCATCCCTGGGGGCTGCGCCCCCAGACCCCGCTTATCGGCCTGAACGGCCTCGTCCTCAAACGCCGGACGGGCTGAAAGACAAGGGATTTGCGCTGGTCGGGAGTGGTGACGTAGTGTTCAGTTTGTCGACGCGGGGTGGAGCAGCTCGGTAGCTCGCTGGGCTCATAACCCAGAGGTCGCAGGTTCAAATCCTGTCCCCGCTACTGAAGACCGAAGGCCCGGAACCATTGGTTCCGGGCCTTCGGTCTGTTTGGCGTGAGAAAGCCGTACCGATCAGGCGGCCGAGCAGTTCGGGCACACGCCGCGGTACGTCACCTCGACGTTCGAGACGGTGAAGCCGAAGCGCTCGGAGTCGGGGAGGTCCGTCAGCGGGTCGCCGCTCGGGTGGACGTCGCGGATCGCACCGCACTGGGCGCAGACCAGGTGGTGGTGCGGGCGGTGCGCGTTCGGGTCGTACCGCTTCGCGCGCTTGTCCGTGGCGACTTCCAGCACCTCGCCGAGCGTGACCAGCTCACCGAGCGTGTTGTAGACGGTCGCCCGGGAGATCTCGGGCAGCTTCGCGACGGCCCGTGCGTGCACCTCGTCGGCCGTCAGATGGACGTGGTCGCCGTCGAGGATCTCGGCCACGACACGCCGCTGCGCCGTCATGCGCCAGCCGCGTCCGCGCAGTCGTTCCAACAGGTCACTCATGCGGACCAGCCTAACAGCAGGTCGGACCAGTTCCCGAACGTGTGTGACTTTGGAGGTCTGCTTGACTTAGACATTGTCCATTGTAGGATCGAGGTCGACATTGGTTGTGGAACAGGGTTCGACGGGAATGACGCAGGAGGCGCACGTGACGCAGGGACCGCTTACGACGGAGGCCGGTGCTCCGGTGGCCGACAATCAGAACAGCGAGACCGCGGGCGTCGGTGGGCCTGTCCTCGTCCAGGACCAGGTGCTGCTCGAGAAGCTCGCGCACTTCAACCGTGAGCGCATCCCGGAGCGCGTCGTCCACGCCCGTGGCGCCGGTGCGTACGGCACGTTCACGCTGACCCGTGACGTGTCCCGCTGGACTCGTGCGAAGTTCCTCTCCGAGGTCGGCAAGCGGACCGAGACCTTCCTCCGGTTCTCGACCGTGGCGGGCAATCTCGGTTCGGCCGACGCCGTCCGTGACCCGCGCGGCTGGGCGCTGAAGTTCTACACCGAAGAGGGCAACTACGACCTCGTCGGCAACAACACCCCGGTGTTCTTCATCAAGGACGCCATCAAGTTCCCCGACTTCATCCACACCCAGAAGCGCGACCCGTACTCGGGCTCGCAGGAGGCGGACAACGTCTGGGACTTCTGGGGGCTCAGCCCGGAGAGCACCCACCAGGTGACCTGGCTGTTCGGCGACCGCGGCATCCCCGCCTCGTACCGCCACATGAACGGCTACGGCTCGCACACCTACCAGTGGAACAACGCGGCCGGCGAGGTCTTCTGGGTCAAGTACCACTTCAAGACCGACCAGGGGATCAAGAACCTGACCTCGGAAGAGGCCGCGAGGATCGCCGGTGAGGACCCCGACTCCCATCAGCGCGACCTGCGCGAGTCCATCGAGCGCGGCGAGTTCCCGACCTGGACCGTGCAGGTGCAGATCATGCCGGCGGCCGACGCGGCGAACTACCGCTTCAACCCGTTCGACCTCACCAAGGTGTGGCCGCACGAGGACTACCCGCCGGTCGAGATCGGCAGGCTGGAGCTCAACCGCAACCCGGAGAACATCTTCGCCGAGGTCGAGCAGAGCATCTTCTCGCCCGCGCACTTCGTGCCGGGTATCGGCCCGTCGCCGGACAAGATGCTCCAGGGCCGCCTGTTCGCGTACGGCGACGCCCACCGCTACCGCGTCGGCATCAACGCCGACCACCTGCCGGTGAACCGTCCGCACGCCACCGAGGCGCGTACGAACTCCCGTGACGGCTTCCTGTACGACGGCCGGCACAAGGGCGCGAAGAACTACGAGCCGAACTCCTTCGGCGGCCCGTTCCAGACGGATGCGCCGCTGTGGCAGCCGCTCGTGGTGACCGGCCACACCGGCGGCACCGAGGCTCCGGCCCACGCCGAGGACAACGACTTCGTGCAGGCGGGGAACCTCTACCGTCTGATGTCCGAGGATGAGAAGGGCCGTCTGGTCGACAACCTGGCCGGCTTCATCGCCCAGGTCTCGCGCGACGACATCGCCGAGCGCGCGATCGAGAACTTCCGTCAGGCCGACGGAGACTTCGGCAAGCGGCTGGAAGCCGCGGTCCAGGCCCTGCGCGGCTGATCTGCCACCAGCACTGGAACGCTTGTCGTAGAGGGCGGGCCGGATCTCCCGTAGACGGGGATCCGGCCCGTTCGCTTTCCGGTTTCAGGTTTCCGGCCGTGGCTCTCAGGCCGGGACGTGCTGCCGCAGTGGTGCCCAGCAGCGGATGATGTCGCGGACCGAGACGATGCCGACCGGCTCTTCGTGGTCGAGGACGATCAGATGACGGAAGCCGCCGTGTGCCATGGCGCGCGCGGCCTCCTCCAGGGTCCAGGACGGCGCGGCGAACACGACGTCGGTGGTGGTGTGGTCGTGGGCCCGCTCGGTGTCCGTGTTCTGGCCCAGGCCGACGGAGTCGAGGATGTCGCGCTCGGTGAGAATGCCGAGCCCGCTGTCGTCGGGGTCGAGGACCACGGCCGCACCGATGCGCCGTGCGGACATCAGCGCGGCTGCCTGCCGGAGGGTGTGATCGGGGCCGATGGTGAGGACCACCGTACTCATGGCGTCGCGAACGAGCATGGACGGAGCCACCTCCTACGAATCCAGCTTGCGCTCGGATTCACAAGTTCACAAGTGGGGGGACTCTCAGAGTCGCAGTTGAAGAGAGGGTCAACAAGGGGGCGGGTGCGCACTGTTTGGGGCGCGCACTCTTTCGGTTAGCGCCCCAGATGTCGTCAGCGCTCCAGATGTTTCAGTAGCGCTGGTTCAAGTAGCCCAGCAGCTCGTCGTGGAGGAGGCCGTTCGACGCGGCGGCGTTGCCGCTGTGCGGGCCGGGGCGGCCGTCGAGGCCCGTGAAGGCGCCGCCCGCCTCGGTCACGATGATCGCGTTCGCCGCCATGTCCCACAGCGACAGCTCGGGCTCCGCGCAGATGTCGACCGAGCCCTCGGCGACCATCATGTACGGCCAGAAGTCGCCGTACGCGCGCGTGCGCCAGACCTCGCGGGTCAGGTCCAGGAAGCCGTCCAGCAGGCTCCGCTCCTCCCAGCCGCTGAGCGAGGAGTACGCGAAGGAGGCGTCCGGCATGCGTGAGACCTGGGAGACCCTGAGCCGGGACGCGGACGACAGGCTGCGGCCGGTGAATGCTCCGTGACCCTGGGCCGCCCACCAGCGGCGGCCCAGCGCGGGCGCCGAGACCACCCCGACCACCGGCTGGTAACCGCCCTCGCTCGCCTCCGTCAGCGCGATCAGCGTGGCCCACACGGGCACGCCGCGTACGTAGTTCTTGGTGCCGTCGATCGGGTCGATCACCCAGCGGCGGGGGCCCGTGCCCTCGGTGCCGTACTCCTCGCCGACGATCGCGTCGCGCGGCCGGGCCCGCTGGAGGTGGCCGCGGATCAGTTCCTCGGCGGCCTTGTCGGCCTCGCTCACCGGTGTCATGTCCGGCTTGGTCTCGACCTTGAGGTCGAGCGCCTTGAACCGGTCCATCGTCGCGGCGTCGGCGGCGTCCGCCAGGACATGGGCGAGGCGCAGGTCATCGCGATAGTCGGGCATGAGCGAACCGTATCTGCCAGGGTCCGACCGGGGCCACACTCCCCGGGGGATCACTACGGGACCTCCTTGCCCAAGGGGCGTGCGGTGATCTTCCCGCTCCGCTGTCTCCGCGTACGCCGACGACGTACGCTTCCGCGCCTCTTCTGCGTATGCCGCTCCGTCCTTCCCGCGTACGCGGGCCGACGCACGCCCCTCCGTGCCGCCGCGAACCCTTGACAGTGCCCCTGCGCACGTCAACTCTGAAGCGCAGAACCGATCGCCCCAGGGAGGCGATGATGCCTGCAGCGCGGGAATCCCTCTTGGACGCCGCCTTCACAGCGCTCGGACACCGTCCGTGGTCCGCCGTGCGGATGGTCGACGTGGCCGCCGTGGCCGGAGTGTCGCGGCAGACCCTCTACAACGAGTTCGGGAGCAAGGACGGCCTCGCGCGGGCTCTCGTACGCCGGGAGGCCGACGCCTATCTCGCGGGCATGGAGCGGGCCCTGGTGAGCCGTCCGGAGCCCCGGGAGCGGCTGGCCGCGGCGGCGGAGTGGACCGTGTCGTCGGCGCGGAGCAACGCGTTGGTGCGGGCGATGCTCACGGGGTGCTGGAGCGAGCGGCTGCCGGCCCCCGCCTTGTCCTCCGTGCCGTCTTCCTCGGCCGTGCCGGCGCAGCGGCGGGCCGACGGGCCGCTGCCCTCGCCGGGCGACTTCGTGACACTGGTGCGGGACCGTGCGGTGGCCGCGCTGACCGCGCCCGGGACGTCCAAGTCCGAGGCCGCGGAGCTGGCGCGGGCGTGTGAACTGGTGGTGCGGCTGGGGTTGTCGTGTGTGCTCGCGCCGGCCGGGGAGGGCGGTACGGCGGGGTTGGTCCGGGACGCGCTGGCCACTGTCCGGTCGGTGGTCTGAGGCCGCCTCGATCAGGTGGCCCTCTCGGGCGGCCGGCTCAGTGGGCCGAGCCCGACAGCTGCAGGCCGATGACCCCCGCGATCACGAACACGATCGAGACGATCTTCAGCGTGGAGACCAGGTCGTCCAGGAAGATCATGCCGTAGATGGCGGTGCCGGCCGCGCCGATGCCCGTCCAGACCGCGTACGCCGGACCGACGTCGAGCTTCTTGAGGGAGAGCGTGAGCAGACCGAAGCTCCCCAGGGCGAAGATGCAGAACGCGACCGTCGGCCACAGCCGCGTGAAACCGTGCGACAGCTTGAGGCAGACCGCGAAGCCGGTTTCGAGAAGTCCGGCCACGACAACCAGCAGCCACGCCATGTGATGCCCTCCCACGCTCCGTGACCGCTTCGTCTTGCTTGGGTCCCGCTTGGTGCGATTATGCCTTTACCGTCGTGGCAGGGATGCAAACAACACTGAGGTCACGCGAAGAACGGCGAGTTACCGGGAGCGACGGGTGACGAATGGCGAGTGACGGACGTCAGTCGCCCTCGCGTCGTTCACGCGTGGCGAGCAGCCTGCGCAACGAGTAGAGGCGGGCCGGATCCGCGTGTCCCTCGGCTACCCACTCGTCCAGCGCGCAGTCCGGCTCGTCGTGGCTGCACGCCCGCGGACAGCCCTCGGTGCCCGGCACGAGGTCCGGGAAGGCGAGGACGACCCGGGACGGATCGACGTGGTGCAGACCGAAGGACCGTACGCCCGGAGTGTCGACGACCCAGCCGTCGTCGTCCGGCAGCGGAATCGCCCGCGCCGACGTCGTGGTGTGCCGGCCGCGGCCGGTGACGGCGTTGACGATTCCCGTCGACCGCCGCCGCTCCCGCGACACGAGCGCGTTGACCAGCGTCGTCTTGCCGACACCGGAGTGCCCCACGAACGCCGTGATCTTGCCGTCCAGCTGCTTGCGTACGCGGTCCACCGCCTCGCCGCTCTCCAGCTCCTCCCGGCTGGTCACGACGTAGGGGACGCCCAACGCCCCGTACGACTCCAGGAGTTCGTCGGGCGACGCGAGGTCCGACTTGGTGAGCACGAGGAGCGGGTCGAGCCCGGCGTCGTACGCGGCGACCAGGCAGCGGTCGATCAGGCGCGGGCGGGGCTCCGGGTCGGCCAGGGCCGTGACGATGGCCAGTTGGTCGGCGTTGGCGACGACCACCCGCTCGTACGGATCGTCGTCGTCGGCCGTGCGGCGCAGGACCGAGGTGCGCGGCTCGATGCGGACGATACGGGCCAGGGTGTCCTTCTTGCCGGTCAGGTCGCCGACGATGGCCACCCGGTCGCCGACCACCGCGGCCTTGCGGCCCAGCTCGCGGGCTTTCATGGCGTACACGAGGCGGTCCTCGACGAGGCAGGTCAGCCGGCCGCGGTCGACGGTGACGACCATGCCCTCCGCGGCGTCCTCGTGCTTGGGCCGGATGTTCGTACGCGGTCGGTTGCCCTTGCGGTTCGGGCGCTGGCGGATGTCGTCCTCGTCGGTGTGCTTGCCGTAACGGCGCATGATCCTGGTCCGCCCGTCAGTTCCCGAGCATTCCGGTCCACAGGTCGGGGAAGTCCGGCAGGGTCTTCGCCGTCGTCGCCACGTTCTCGATCCGTACGCCGTCGACCGCGAGGCCGACGATCGCGCCCGCGGTGGCCATGCGGTGGTCGTCGTACGTGTGGAAGGTGCCGCCGTGCAGGGGGCGCGGGCGGATGTGGAGACCGTCGGCGGTCTCGGTGACGTCGCCGCCGAGTTCGTTGATCTCCTTGGTGAGCGCGGCCAGCCGGTCCGTCTCGTGCAGGCGCAGATGGGACACGCCGCGCAGGGTCGACGGGGAGTCGGCGAGGGCCGCGACCGCCGCGATGCCCGGGGTCAGCTCGCCGACCTCGCCCAGGTCCACGTCGATGCCGTGGATCGAGCCGGAGCCGGTGAACTCCAGGCCCCGCATGGTCAGTTCGCAGGAACCACCCATCTCGGTGAAGATCTCACGCAGCTTGTCGCCCGGCTGGGTGGTGCGCTCGGGCCAGTCGGGGATGACGATCTTGCCGCCGGTGACCAGGGCGGCCGCCAGGAACGGCTGGGCGTTCGACAGGTCCGGCTCGACCGTCAGGTCGCGGCCGAGCAGCGCGCCCGGCGTGACCCGCCAGACGTTCGGTTCGCCGCCCGACTCGGGGGTGTCCACCTGGGCGCCGATCGAGCGCAGCATGTCGACGGTCATCCGGATGTGCGGCATGGAGGGCAGCGTCGAGCCGGTGTGCCGTACCTCCACACCCTGGTTGAAGCGCGGGCCCGACAGCAGCAGGGCGGACACGAACTGCGACGACGAGGAGGCGTCGATCTCCACCGGACCGCCCTCCAGCGCACCGCCGCCGTGCACGGTCAGCGGCAGCGTGCCGCGCCCGTCGTCGTCGATGCGGGCACCCAGGGCGCGCAGGGCGTCGATCACGCCGTTCAGCGGGCGCTCGTACGACCTGGGGTCGCCGTCGAAGCGGATGGGGCCGTCGGCGAGTGCGGCGACCGGCGGCAGGAAGCGCATCACCGTGCCGGCGTTGCCCACGTCGACCGTGGCCGGGCCCTGCAGGCCGGAGGGGATGACGCGCCAGGCCTCGCCGGAGCCGTCGGGGCCTACGCCCTCTTCGATGCCGACGCCCATCGCACGCAGGGCGCCCGCCATCAGCAGGGTGTCGCGGGAGCGCAGCGGGCGGCGCAGCCAGCCGGGCTCCGCCGCGAGGGCGGCGAGGACGAGGGCGCGGTTGGTGACCGACTTGGACCCGGGCACGTGGACCGTCGCGTCGACGGCTCCGCTTGCGTGCGGGGCGGGCCAGAGGGCGGTGTGTGCGGGGTTTACGGGCATGCCTTTACTTTAGTGGCTCGCCACTGGTGGGGATCTTGATCGAAAACGGTGAAACCACTTCGGGGGTGCGCCTGAGAGCTCGGGGGATTGCTGTGGTCGGGCGGCTGCGGGGCGTGTGTGGCTGGTCGCGCCCCGCGGCGGAGCCGCATATGTCACAGCCCCGCGCCCCTAAAGGGCGGCTGCGCCCCCTTTAGAGCCCGCCGTCACAGCTGTAGCAGCCAGCGGCCGCCGCCTATCAGTGAGCACAGGGATACCGCGTGGAACAGGAACAGCCACATGCCTGGTGGGACGTGGGTCAGGCGGGAGAGTTGGTCTGCGTCGGAGTCGCCCGCGTTGCCTCGGGTGCGTTTGGCCTGGAGTTCGAAAGCGGGGCGGACTCCGCCGAGGAGCAGGAACCAGACCACGGCGTAGGCGAAGGCCGCCTGTACCTGGGGGCCCGCGAGCCAGGAGACCACCACGAACGTGCCGCCGGTGAGGACCACCGTGAGCGCCCCGTACGCGTTGCGGATCATCACCAGCATCGCCACGAGCAGCAGCGTGGCCGCCCACAGCAGCGCGGTGATGTGACCGGCGCCGAGGAGCGCGGCGCCGCCGAGGCCGAGCAGCGGGGGAGCGGTGTATCCCGAGGCCGCGGTGAGGATCATGCCGAGGCCGGTCGGCTTGCCGCGGCTGACGGTGAGGCCGCTGGTGTCGGAGTGCAGCCGGATTCCGCTGAGGCTGCGGCCCGTGAGCAGTGCCACCAGACCGTGGCCGCCCTCGTGGGCGATGGTGATGGCGTTGCGCGAGAGCCGCCATATGTTGTGCGGGATGATCACAGCGAGGGCGGCGACCATGGTGGCGAAAACCACCCAGGTGTCGGGGTCCGGCTGGCTCCCGAAGACCTCGTCCCAGAGAGTGGCCAGCGAGGTGGCTGCGGTGCTGTCCATTGTCGGTGAGAGCTCCTCTGGATGGCGCGGAACCTGGCAGTGTGGCACGTACGTGCGGACGGTATCTGAGACGCTGAGCCACCAGCGATCGTTCCCGGCGACAAACGTGCAGGTCACAGCAGTAGAGCCCCGGAATGATCCGGGGCTCTCGCTCTACCACTGCTGACTGTGTGCTGCCCTCGCCCGGACTCCCTGGCCGGTGCGGCTACTTGACCGCCTTGAACGACGGCGTCAGCTCCTCCAGCAGCCACGGGATGCCCAGGATCGACGGGTTGCGCAACTCCGTGATGGTCGCCGTGTCCACCGGGGTGTACGCGCCGGTGGACTTGACCTTCGCGAACGCCGGACCCTTCTCGACCGCGTTCTTCACCTGCGGAGAGGTGAAGCCGATCACTGTGAAGTCGGAGGTGATCCGGCCCGCCTGCTCCGGGCTGAGGAAGCCGGGCTGGGTCTTGGTGGCCGTCTCCTCGGCGCCCTTCAGGGCCGGGGCGACCTGGAGGCCGAGCGACTCCAGGAACTTCACGGCGAAGTCGTCGGGGGAGGCGATCGTGGCGATCTGGGTGGCCGAGTAGGCGAAGGAGGCCGAGAACGTCCTGCCCTTGAGCTCGGGGTACGTGTCCGCGGTCTTCCGGATCAGCGCCTCGGTGTCGGCCACCGCCTTCGTGGCGGCCTCCTCCTTGCCGAGCACCTTGCCGATCCGCGTCTCGCGGTTCTGCCAGGAGTCGTCGGCCGCGGCCTTGGCCGGCGCGAGGGTGGGCGCGATCTGGCTCAGTTTGGCGTAGTTCTTGCTGATGGCGTAGTCACCGGTGGCGAGTATCAGGTCGGGTTTCAGTGCCGCGATCTGCTCGAAGGACACATCCGGCGTCGTGTTGACGAGCGTGGTGTCCGACCCCAGTTTCCCGGTGAGCCACGGGCTGACGCCCTTCTCTCCGAAGGGGTCCTTGGCCGCGCCGACCGGGGTGACACCGAGGGAGAGCGCCGCGTCGAGGTCCATCGCGCTGAGGGCGACCACCCGCTCGGGTGCCGCCTTCAGCGAGAGATTGCCCTGGGAGTGCTTGATCTCCACCGGGAACGCGCCCGCGTCGGCGGTGCCGGTGGCGGCGGCCTTGGCGCTGTCGCCGCTGTTGCCGCTGTCACCGTCGTCGTCGGACGATCCGCAGGCGGCGAGCGTCACGCCGAGCGCGGCGACGGTCAGGAGGGCGCCGCCTCGACGGCGTACGGACACATACCGGTGCGCTCGCCCGACGGCGGCCTCGTGGGCCGCGTCGGACGATGACCGTGTAGTGCGGGCTGTCCCCATGGCTGTGTCCCTTTCCCTGCCTGATCATCCGCATCTCGTTCGACGAACTTTAAGACAGGGTGTAACTAATAGGCAAGGTTTACCTAATATTTCCTGTGTCGCGTCAGTAGCCACCCCAGGTACACGCCCCCCGCCAGCCCCGTGGCCAACCCCGCAGGCACCTCCACCGACGGCACCACCCACTGGGCCGCCACGTCCGCACCCTCCAGGAGTACCGCGCCGGTCAGGGCCGAGGCCGCGATGCCAGGGCCGGGGTCGCGGGTGAGCAGCCGGCCCACCTGCGGGGCGGCCAGCGCCACGAAGGTGATCGGTCCGGCGGCGGCTGTCGCGACGCCGATCAGGGCGACACCGGTGACCAGGGCCAGCAGCCGGGTACGGGCGGGCGAGCCGCCGAGCGCCTGTGCGGTGTCGTCCCCGAGGCCCAGCAGGCCGATGGAGCGGCTCTGGGCCAGCGCGGCCGGCAGCAGTACCGCGAGGACGGCGGCGACCGGGGCGACGTTCTCCCAGCCCCGGCCGTTGAGCGTGCCGGTGAGCCACAGCTGGGCGGTCTCGGCGTCCTGGAGCCTGGCCCGGCTCAGCAGCCAGGCGTTGAAGGAGTACGCCATGGCCGAGATGCCGATGCCGACGACGATCAGGCGGTGCCCGCTCAGCCCGTCGCGCCGGCAGATCGCGTACACCACGGCCGCGGTGACCGTGCCGCCGGCGAAAGCGGCCAGTGACGTCTCCAGCGGGCCGCCCCGCCACCACAGCAGCGACAGCAGGGCGCCGGTCGCGGCCCCGTTGCCGAAACCCACGATGTCGGGGCTGCCGAGCGGGTTGCGGGTGACCGACTGGAAGAGCGCGCCGGAGACACCGAGGGCGGCTCCGACGAGCAGCCCGGTCAGCCCGCGCGGCACGCGCAGATCCATCACGATGAAGCGGTTTCCGGCGTCGCCGCCCCCGGCGAGGATGCGCGCGACCTCCGCGACGGACACGGGGTAGTCGCCGGTGGCGCAGCCGACCAGGAACGCCAGGGTGGCGAGGGGCAGCAGCCACAGGCACACGGCCAGCCCGCGCGGCCGTAACCGCAGTGAGTTCCGGCCCGCCCGCAGGACGAGGACTCCTGGGCGCGGGGTCCGTACCCGCCGTACCTCGGTGCCGGTCATGAGCGCCTCCCCTTGCGGCCGCGGCGGGTCAGCACGACGAGCGCGGGCGCTCCGAGGAACGCGGTGACGATGCCCACCTCCAGTTCGCCGGGGCTCGCCAGTACCCGGCCCAGTACATCGGCGCCGAGCAGGAGCAGGGCGCCGAGCGCGGCGGAGTAGAAGAAGATCCAGCGGTGGTCGGGACCGCTGACCGCACGGGCCAGGTGCGGTACGGCGAGACCGACGAAGCCGATGGGCCCGACGGCCGCGGTGACCGCGCCGCACAGCAGGGTGACGGCGAGGATGCCCAGCGCGCGGGTGGTGCGGACGCGGGCACCGAGCGCGGCGGCACCGTCGTCGCCGATGGCCATGGCGTCCAGCGGTCCGGCCACGGCCGCGGCGATCAGCGCACCCGCGGCGAGGAACGGCAGCACCTGGACGAGCACGGAGGCCTCGCGGCCCGCGACGGAGCCGACCGTCCAGAACCGGAAGGCGTCGAACACGTCGGGGCGCATCAGCAGGACGGCCGAGGTGAGAGAGGTGAGGGCGGCGGCGACGGCCGTGCCGGCGAGGACGAGCCGGGTGGGGGTGACGCCGCCGGGACCGGCGGCGCCGAGCACGTGGACAAGACCGGCGACCAGGGCGGCACCGGCCAGGGCGAACCACACGTACCCGGTGAAGGTCTGGAGCCCGGCGAAGCCGATCGCGACCACGACGGCCGCGGCGGCGCCCGCGTTGACGCCGAGGATGCCCGGGTCGGCGAGCGGGTTGCGGGTCAGGGTCTGCAGCAGCGCGCCGACGACTCCGAGAGACGCGCCGGCGGCGATACCGAGGCCGGTGCGCGGCAGCCGCAGTGCTCGGACCAGCTGCTCGTCGGTGGTGCCGTGGTAGTCGAAGAGGGCGTCGAACACCGTGTGGAGCGGTATCGGTTTGGCGCCGACCGCGACGGAGGCCATGGCGAGGAGCACGATCAGCGCCAGGGTGACCGGCACGCCCGACGCCCGCAGTCGGCGACGGCCGGCCGGACCGGGCCGCCGGGGTGGGCCGACGGAGGTCCCCGTTCGCCGACGGGGTCCTGCTCCGACGGTTTCCATACCGCTCTCCTCATAGCCGTCCGAGCAGGAATCTAAGGCATGGCTAACTTATAAATGACATCATGTCATCTAGTCTCCGCGGGCACCGGGGACCGGGGTTCACTCGGTGCGTCCGGGCTCAGGGACAATGGCCGTATGTCCCCTGCGACCCCCGGTGACCGGCAGCGCCCGCACGCAGACCTCAGCGCCAGGCTGCGCGTGCCCAAACTCGGCCGTCCCCCTCAGGTGGGACACAAGGCGATCGTCGACGCGGCGGTCGCCGTGGGGTTCGAGGAGCTCAGCATGAGCTCGGTGGCCCGGCAGCTCGGGGTCAAGCACTCCACGCTCTACCGCTACTTCCCGCACAGGGAGGCGCTGCTCGCGGCCGCCGCCGACCACGTCGTGGCCTCGATGAACTGGCCGTCCCCCCACCCGAGCTGGCGGCCGTATCTGCGGGAACTGGCCAGAACCACCTTCCGGATGTTCGCCGCACACCCCGGCCTGGCTCTCCATGTGGCCGCCTTGCGCGGGGGACTCGTGGAGTACGCCCGCCAGGGCGCCCGCACCGCCGCGGCACTCGTCGACACCGGAATGGACCCGGAGTTCGCCGTGCTGGCGCAGGACCTGGTCAACGAACAGGTCCTGCTCTTCTTCCTCGCCGGACAGCGGGAGGGGCAACCGGCGACCGGCACCGAGGAGACCGCCGAACTGCGCCGGAACATGCTCGACGACATGCGGGAAGCGGTCCCCGGGCCGGTGACCGACGCTTTCGAGCGAGTGGTCGACGGCCGTCCCGAGGACTGGCTGAACCGGAAGATCGAAGTCATCCTCGACGGCATCGCGGCCACGGTTCCGGTGGCCGGAAACAGTCCAAAGGACTAGTTACCAAGGGTGGGGCGTCCCTGCCGACGCCGGGTTCCTCGGGCGGCGGCTCGGTCACCGGGCGCCCGCCCCGACCGGCGGCACCCCGCCGTCGGCCTCGTGCGTGAGCCGCCAGCCGTGGGCCCGGTCGCGCTCGCGCCAGAACTCCGCGTAACGGCCGTCCAGGGCGAGCAGTTCGTCGTGCGTGCCGGTCTCCGCGATCCGGCCACCGTCCAGGACGACGATCCGGTCGGCGCTCACCACGGTCTGGAGCCGGTGGGCCACCACGACCAGCGTGCGCCGCCCCTTCAGGGAGTCCAGCGTCTGCTGCACGGCGGCCTCGTTGGCCGGGTCGAGGGAGGAGGTCGCCTCGTCGAGCAGCATCACGGGCGCGTCCTTGAGCAGGGCGCGGGCCAGCGAGACCCGCTGGCGCTCACCGCCGGACAGCGCGGTGCCGCCCTCGCCGACCCGGGTGTCCCAGCCCTGCGGGAGCCTGGCCACGATCTCGTCCACCCGGGACAGCCGGGCGGCCTCCTCGATCGCTTCGTCGCTCGCGTCGGGACGGCCCAGGCGTACGTTCTCCCGGATGGTCTCGTCGAACAGGTACACGTCCTGGAAGACCAGCGAGAAGTGGTCCATCAGCCCGTCGGCGCCCAGTGCCCGCACATCGGTGCCGCCCAGCAGGACCGCACCCTCGTCGACGTCCCAGAACCGGGCCAGCAACCGGATGAGCGTGGTCTTGCCGGAGCCGGACGGCCCGACGACGGCGGTCGTGGTGTTGGCGGGCAGCCTCAGCGAGACACCGTCGACCACGGCTTTCGCGCGGGCATCCGTTTCCGTATCCGTGCCGACACTCGTGCCGACGCCTGCGCCGACGCCTGGGTCGTACGAGAAGCGCACCTCGCGCAGTTCCAGCGAGGCGTCGGCCGGTGGCGGGCCCGGGTCGGCGGGCTCGGGCAGCGGGCGGGCGGCGAGGACCGCGTCGATCCGGGTCAGGGCGCCGCGCGAGGCGCGCAGGCCGCCGCCCAGCTCGGCCAGGCCGGACACCGGCTCGGCGAAGCGCACCACGAGCACCAGCAGAGCCACGAGTTCGGCGACGCCCAGCGAGCCGTCCAGACCGAGTGCGGCGCCGACGACCACCACGGCCGCCACCGCGAGATGCACGACCGCGAGGAAGGACGTACGGCCCGGTGCCATCGCCGCCGACTGGCGGCGCGCGGCCTCGTCCTGCTCGCGCAGCGCGGACTCCAGAAGGGCCCGGCCGCGCTCCCCGCTGCCGGTGCTGCGCAGCACCGCCTGGGCGCGGACGAACTCCACCACCCGCTCGTTGGCCTCGGAGGCCGCCTTGTCGGCCACCTCGTCAGCGCGCGCGACCGTGCTCATCGCCCAGCGGAAGGTGACGTACATGAAGGGGACGCCGAGCGCGGTGGCCAGGGCGAGGCGCCAGTCGAGGAACGCCATGGCGACCACCACGGTCAACGGGGTCACCACCGCCGTGCACAGCGGCTGAAGCAGGTGTGCCAGCAACGACCTGACCTGCGGCACGCCCCGCGAGGCCAACTGGCCGAGCGCACCGACCTGTTCACCGGAGAACCAGCCCAGCGGCAGCGCGGAGACATGGTCACCGAGGCGGTGGTAGAGGCGGTGCGAGGCGGCGAGGGCCACCTGGAAGCTGAGCATCTGCTGGACGTAGTACGCCACCGCGGTCGCCAGTGCGACGCCGGCCAGCGCCCAGGCCCACGGCCAGGCCGCGTCGGTGTCCCCGGCGAGCAGTCGCCCGAGCACCGGCACGATCAGGACGAAGGCCACGCCCTGGAGCACGCTGTAGGCGAGGAGAACCGCCAGTTGGAGGGCGAGCCGGCGCCGCAGCGCGGGCCCGACCACCTGGAAGAGCTGCTTGATCACGGGGTCGCTCCGATCTGCTCGGGTCCGAAGGCGCCCAGGTGGTCGGGGGCGTCGGTGTGCCGCTGGTGGGTGGCCCACATCGAGGCGTACAGCCCGTCCGCGGCGCGCAGTCGGTCGTGGCGGCCCTGCTCCACGATCCGCCCCTCGTCCAGCACGATGATGTTGTCCGCGTCGACGATGCTGCCCAGCCGGTGGGCGATGACCAGCACGGTCCGCCCGGCGATCAGCCGGGACAGCGCCCGCTGGACGACCGCCTCCGACTCCGGGTCGGCGTACGCCGTCGCCTCGTCCAGCACCAGGACGGGGGTGTCGGCGAGCAACGCCCTGGCGATGGAGAGGCGTTGGGCCTCGCCGCCGGACAGCAGCGCGTCCTCGCCGAGCACGGAGTCGAAGCCGCGCGGCAGCCGCCCGATCCGCTCCTCCAGGCCGACCGCCCTGACCGCGTCGGCCAGTTCGGCGTCGGTGGCGCCGGGGCGGGCCAGCCGCAGGTTGTCGGTGACGGAGGCGCGCAGGAAACGTACGTCCTGGAGGACGAAGCCGACGTGGCGGTACAGCTCGTCGGCGGCGATGTCACGGACGTCGACCCCGCCGAGCAGGACCTGGCCGCTCTGCGGGTCGGCGAACCTGGGCAGCAGGCCGGCCAGGGTGGACTTGCCCGAGCCGGACGGTCCGACCAGCGCGGTCACCGTGCCCTCGGCGAGCGTGGCGCGCACGTCGTGCAGGACGGGCGCGTCGGCCTCGTACCCGAAGGTCACACCGCGCAGCTCGACCCGGTTCCCGGTGGGGATCCTGGGTTCGGCGGGCTCGGGAAGCGGGGCCACGGCGAGCAGTTCACCGACCCGGCCGGCCGCCTGCCGGGCCGAGCGCAGCGAATTGCCGGCCAACCCCACCACGAGCACGGGGGCGGTCAGACCGAGGCCGAGGGTCAGGAACGGTACGACGTCGATGGCGTCGAGCCAGCCCCGGCTCACGAACAGCGTGCCGCCGAGCGCGACGACCAGCAGGGTCGAGGCGGGCGACAGGATGCCGGTGGCGATGGACTGGATACGCATGATCGGGCCGTTGGCGGTGCTGAACGACTCCAGGTAGTCGTCCGCGGCGGCGGCGAAGCGGCTGTGGGCACGCTGTGTCTGGCCGAACGCCTTGACGACGGAGATGCCCTGCACGAACTCCACGACGGCACTGTTGAGCCGGCCCATCGCGGCGCCGATCGCGGGCATCCGGGCACCCGCGACCTTCATCATCAACCGGTAGCCGAGCAGATAGCAGGGGATGCCGACGAGGCACACCAGCGTCAACCGCCAGTCCACGAAGGCGAGATAGACGGCGGCGGCCAGCGGGGTGGACACGGCGACCACGAAGTCAGGCAACGCGTGGGCGACGAGGTAGTGCATGTCCTCGACGTCGTCCTGGAGGGTGCTCTTGAGCCGGCCCGCGCCCCGCCCGGAGATCCACCCGAGCGGGGCCCTGCCGAGCCGCTCGGCCATGGACCGCCGCAGTCGCAGCTGCATGTCCATGTCGGCCCGGTGGGACAGCGACACCGCGGCGCCGTGGCACAGGAACCGCACGAGGACGGCGGCGACCGTCACCGCGACGATCGTCCACACCTCCCGCCGGTCCGGCTCGCCCCCGGAGAACGCGACGGCGAGCCGGTGGACGGCGACGAAGGGGACGAGCGAGGCGAGCCCGGAGACGGCCGCGAGGACGGCGGCGGTGATGACGCGGGGACGCACCTCGGCGGTGAGAGCGGTGAGAGTGGCGAGGGCCTGCGGCTCGGGCACCGAGGTGTCTGCAGGCATGCGGAAGCTCCTTGAGGGGCGCGGCAGTTCGGCGGGCGGCTACAGTTTGCAACAAGGTGTCATTAATAAACAAGGCTAGGCTTTCAACCCTGCTCCCGCGGTCCGCCGCGAGCTGCCCGCACACTCCGTGCCCTGTTCCAGACGGTGACCGGGGCCCTGGCGGCCGTTTCGGACTACTCGTCTTCCTTCCTCCCGTCCTTCCGTAAGGTGGTGAAGACACTGCTGACGGGTGCTGACCGAGGCGGCGTGAACTGGCGTATTCGCAGGTCGGATAGGTGGTTACAGATGTGTGGGCGGTATGCGTCGAGTCGTGGGCCGGAGGATCTCGCAGGAATCTTCGAGATAGAGAAGTGGGAGCCGGAGGAGGCGCTGGCCCCCGACTACAACGTGGCTCCCACCAAGGACGTCTACGCGGTCCTTGACCGTCCGCTCAGGGACGCCAAGGACGCCAAGGAGCCAGTGCCGGTCCGGCAGCTGCGCAGGCTCAGGTGGGGCCTGGTTCCGTCCTGGTCGAAGACCCCCGAGGGCGGCGCCCGGATGATCAACGCCCGCGCCGAGACCGTGCACGAGAAGCCCTCGTTCCGGCGGGCCTTCTCGACCCGGCGCTGCATCATCCCCGCGGACGGGTACTACGAGTGGGTGACCGGGACCGCCGAGCGCGACCTGGAGGTCGAGGGCCGGAAGAAGCGTCCCCGCAAGCAGCCCTACTTCGTGCTCCCCGCCGACGGCTCCGTCTTCGCGATGGCCGGGCTCTACGAGTTCTGGCGGGACAAGACGCTGCCCGACGACCATCCGGGGGCCTGGTGGGTGACGTGCTCCGTCATCACCACGGAGGCGGAGACCTCGCCGCTCGCCGCCGCCCCGAAGGAGGGGCCGCGCACGCTGGCGGACATCCACCCGCGTATGCCGCTGATGCTCACACCGGACCGCTGGGGGCCCTGGCTCGACCCGGCCCGTACGGACGTCGAGGAGGTGCGCTCCCTGCTCGCGCCGCCGCCGGAGGGGCTGATGCGGGCCTATCCCGTCTCCACGGCGGTGAGCAACGTCCGCAACAACGGGCCGGAGCTGCTGAAGGAGCTGGAAGGGCCCGAAGAGGGCACACTCTTCTGACGTGACGGACGTGACGCACAGCGAGATCATCGAGACGGACGCGGGTACCGCCCGCGTCACCTGGCACCGGGCGCGAGCGGTGGAGGCACGGCTGGTACTGGCCGTCAGCCACGGCGCCGGTGGCGGCATCGAGGCACGCGACCTTCAGGCGCTCGCCGCCGAGCTGCCCGCGCAGGGGGTGACCGTGGCCCTCGTGGAGCAGCCCTGGCGGGTGGCGGGGAAGAAGCTGGCGCCCCCGCCGAAGACGCTGGACGTCGGCTGGCGCGGGATCTGGCCCGCCCTCACCGGGCCAGGGCTGCCCGTCGTCTCAGGCGGCCGCAGCGCCGGGGCCCGCGTCGCCTGCCGCACGGCCGGCGAACTCGGTGCCCACGCCGTCCTCGCGCTCAGCTTCCCCCTCCACCCGCCGGGCAGGCCCGAGAAGTCCCGCGCCGCCGAACTGCTCGGCGCCGGGGTCCCCACGCTCGTCGTACAGGGCGGCAACGACCCCTTCGGGAAGCCCGAGGAGTTCCCGACCGGACCGCAGGCTTCGTACGAGCTGGTCGAGGTGCCGTACGGCGATCACGGGTTCGCGGTGCCGAAGCGCGCCCCGGTCGATCAGGACCAGGCTGTGAGGATCATCACCGACGGTGTCCTGAAGTGGACCGCGTCACTGGCGTGAACCCCCGGGAATGTTGCGCCCTGGACCACTGTTGTGCGGATCAGACAGCACGAAAGGCGCTGTGACCGTTCGTACGAGAGGAAGTCCGCCGCATGGGTTCGACCATCTGCCCGAGCCGCAGCAGCCGTGCTGACCTGGACTGGTCGGTCCTGCATGCGACGAAGAACGCCCCTATTCGGGCGGCGGGCGGACCGGATCGTCGTCTATCCTCCGATTCTGGTGGGACCGGTTTCGGTCCTGCCCAGACTCTGGAGGAGGTGGGTCCGGTCACTGGGACCGACGCAGGGACCGAACACGGCCAGGCGGAGCAGCCCGAGGGCCCGGGCGGCGCGGAGACGACCGCGGAGCGCAGCGCGCGCTTCGAGCGTGACGCGCTGGAATTCCTCGACCAGATGTACTCGGCCGCGCTGCGCATGACGCGCAACCCGGCCGATGCCGAGGACCTGGTGCAGGAGACGTACGCGAAGGCGTACGCGTCCTTCCACCAGTTCCGCGAGGGCACCAATCTCAAGGCGTGGCTGTACCGGATCCTCACGAACACGTTCATCAACTCGTATCGCAAGAAGCAGCGCGAGCCCCAGCGCTCCGCCGCCGAGGAGATCGAGGACTGGCAGCTCGCGCGCGCCGAGTCGCACATGTCGACAGGTCTGCGCTCCGCCGAGTCGCAGGCGCTCGACCACCTGCCCGACTCGGACGTCAAGGAAGCGCTGCAGGCGATCCCCGAGGAATTCCGCATCGCCGTCTATCTCGCGGACGTAGAAGGCTTTGCGTACAAGGAGATCGCGGACATCATGGGGACACCCATCGGTACGGTGATGTCCCGGCTGCACCGGGGCCGCCGCCAGCTGCGCGGCATGCTCGAGGACTACGCCAAGGACCGCGGCCTGGTGCCGGCGGGCGTCGGGGAGTCGGACGGAACGAAAGGTTCGGGCTCATGAGCTGCGGAGACCCGCACGAGACGGACTGCAGTGAAGTACTCGATCATCTCTACGAGTTCCTTGACCGGGAGATGCCCGACAGCGACTGCACCAAGTTCGAGCAGCACTTCGAGGAGTGCTCTCCGTGCCTGGAGAAGTACGGCCTGGAGCAGGCGGTGAAGAAGCTGGTCAAGCGGTGCTGCGGACATGACGACGTGCCGACCGACCTGCGCTCGAAGGTCATGGGCCGCATCGACCTGATCCGCAGCGGCCAGACGGTGCCCGAGCACGACGTGGGCGCGGCGCCCCAGGCGCAGGAGTCCTGAACTCCTCTGTGCACCGCCCGTAGTTGACACCCAGGCCGCGACGGTTCGTCGCGGCCTGTTGTCATGCCGCGTGTCACCCGAACGTGCGAATCCGCGGTTCGCCGGGCGGGGGAATCAGACATTGCCGCACCCGCGCCACCCCCGCCGCAATAGTCTCCGGGCCTGTACGGGCTTGACCGGGGCCCGCGAGATACGCACGGGCCACGGGGAGGGGCGCGATGGGGACGATTCCGCCACGGGCCCGTGTCTACGTCGCCTGTGTCGTCCTGGCCGCCGTGGCCGTGCTGGCCCGGTTGACGGACATCCGCGCTCCGTGGGGCGCGATCGTGCTGCTCGCCGCGTTGTACGCCGGATGCGAGCACCTCACCCGGTGGCGCTTCGGCCACCAGCACGCCGTCCAGGGCATGGGCACCTTCTTCCCCGTACTCCTCGCCGGGGCCTTCCTGCTGCCGCCGCCCGCCGCGGCCCTCGTCGCGCTGCCCGGCGCGCTGTTCTCCCGGGTGGAGCAGCGGCCGCGGTGGCTGCGCCGGGTGTGGCGGGCGGCCCAACTCGTGCTCGGGGCCTGGGCGGCGTCCCGGGTGCACTGGGCGCTCGGCGGTCGGGACGCGGTCGTCCAGGCCGACTTCCCGTACGCGCTGGGGCCGGCCGCGGCCGCGATCCTCGCCTTCTGCGCCGTGCTTACGGTCCTGGAAGGGGGCATCCTGGCGACCGCCGAGCGGGTACCCGTACGGACCGCCTGGCGCGGGCTCTTCCCTCGGTCGCTGGCGCCCCTCGCCGTGCACGGGCTGGCCGGACTGATGATGGCGGTGCTCTGGCGCAGTCCGTACGGGCCGGTCGCCGCGCTGCTCGTGCTGCTGCCGATGTACGTCTCCTGGTGGGTGTTCGCGCAGTACCACCGGGAGCGGGCCGCCCATCAGGCCACCATCCGGGCGCTCGTGCAGGCCGTCGACATCAAGGACGGCTACACCCGCGGGCACAGCGAGCGGGTGGGGCAGGCGTCCATGATGATCGCGCGCGAACTCGGCATGGACGACGAGCGCGCCGAGGTGCTCCGCTTCGCCGGAATCCTGCACGACGTCGGCAAACTCGGCGTCCCCACCCGGCTGTTGCGCAAGGACGGGCCGCTCACCCCCGAGGAACGGCGGGTGATCGAGCTGCACCCCGAGTACGGGCACGAGATGGTGCGGGGCATCGGCTTCCTCGGGGAGGCCAGGTCGGCGATCCTGCACCACCACGAGCGGCTGGACGGAAGCGGGTACCCGTACGGGCTGATGGGCGGCCAGATCCCGGAGTTCGCCCGGGTGGTGGCCGTCGCCGACGCCTTCGACGCGATGACGTCCACCCGGTCGTACAGCAGGGCACGGCCCGTCGCGGCGGCGCTGACGGAACTGGACCGGTGCGCGGGGACGCAGTTCGACCCCCAGATGGTGCGGGCGCTGGTCCGCGCGCTGGCCCGGTACGGCTGGCACCCCGCCGTCACCGCCGACGAGCCGCGCGGAAACGTCCCGCCTCCGTCGCCGGCCGACTCCCTGCGCGCGGAGACCACCTCATGACACCGCCCGGGCTGCCCCTCACGCACCCGACCCGCCTCCTGCACGGCGCCACCCTGCTGCTCGCCGCCGGCTCCCTCGCCGTCGCCCTCTGGCACGGACTCGACGAACGGGGTGTCGCCCTAGCCTTCGGGCTGCTCATCGCCGTAGGCGAGTTCGCCCGGTGGAGCGGGTCCGACGAGCGGGAGTCGGCGCCGCTCGGAGCCGCCGGCGCCCTCGCGTACGCCCTGCTCGGGGAGGTCGCCGGGCGGTCCACCCACCACGGGGTGCTCCAGGTCGTCGCCGTGGTCGCCGCGGCCTCGCTCCTCGGGTGCGTGCCCCACGTGGCCAAGGGGCGCGGGCCCACCGCCGACCATCTCACCCGGCGCATCCTGACCGTCGCCTTCGCCGCCGTGTGCTTCCAGCCGCTCTACAACCAGGGCAGGCTGCGGGAGTGGGCCGGGGACGGGCCCGCGTACGCGGCGATCGTCGTCGCGCTGCTCGTGCTCACCGTGCTGTGGGACGCCGTGCTCGCCGCCGCCATGGCGCACGCGCGCACCCGCTGGCCGTTCGGCCCGCTGCTGCGGGACGAGCTGCGGGCCACCCTCGGCATCGGCTCCGCGGTCTGCGCGACCGGCGCCGTCATGGCACTCGCGGTCGCCGTCGCGGGCCTGTGGGCGCTGCCCGTCTTCTCGCTGCCGCTGCTGCTCACCCAGCTGTCCTTCCGGCGGTACGCGGCCGTGCGGACCACCTACCGCCAGACCATCGCCTCCCTGGCCCGGGCCACCGAGATCGCCGGCTACACCCCCGCGGGGCACGCCCGCCGGGTGGCCGCCCTCAGCCGGGCCGTCGGCCGCGAGCTGGGCCTGTCCGGGCCCGAGCTCACGGTCCTGGAGTACGCGGCCCTGATGCACGACATCGGGCAGCTCTCCCTCCTCGACCCCGTGCCCGCCGGGGCCACCGCCGCCCTCGCCCCCGCCGACCAGCGGCGCATCGCCCTGCTGGGCGGCGCGGTGGTGCGCCAGACCGGGGTGGACGCGGAGGTCGCCGTGGTGGTGGAACGGCAGGCGGACCCCTACCGCGAACAGCCGGTCAGCGCCAGGATCGTACGGGCCGTCAACGCGTACGAGGAGAAAGCCCGGGAAGCAGGTCCCGGGGGACCGCTGAAGGCCCTGGAGGAACTGAGACTGGGTACCGCCCGGGACTACCAGCCCGAGGTCGTGGAGTCGCTGGCCCGTGTGCTGGCACGAGACGGTCTGACCTTGCCGTCGGCTGGGTAACCCATGGGTAATGAGCGCCCGTCCGACCGTCCGTGGTTGGATGCGAGGAAGAGGACATCAGGGGGCACAGTCCAGCCCGAGGCTGCACGCTCTTCAACGAACTGGCAGGCGGGAATCGTGAGGATCTTCGGCAAGGGACGGCACCGGCCCTCCGCCTCATGGCGGCAGGCCACCGACCGTGCGTTCACGCTGATCGGCGACGGCCGGTACGAGGACGCGGGCGCGCTGCTCACGCGCGCCGCGGATCTCGAACCCTGGCTGTCCGAGTCCTGGTTCAACCTAGCCCTGCTGCACAAGTTCCGGCACGACTGGGAGCAGGCGCGGGCGGCCGGTCTCAGAGCCGTGGCACTGCTCGACCGGGAGACCGGGGCCCCTGATTGGTGGAACGTCGGCATCGCGGCCACCGCCCTCCAGGACTGGCCGCTCGCCCGGCGCTCCTGGCAGGCGTACGGGCTGCGGGTGCCGGGCGGGGCCACCGCCGCCGGTGAGCCCGTCGGGATGGAGCTGGGCAGCGCCGCCGTACGGCTGTCGCCGGAGGGCGAGGCCGAGGTCGTGTGGGGGCGCAGGCTGGACCCCGCCCGGGTCGAGGTCCTCTCCATTCCGCTGCCGTCCTCAGGGCGGCGCTGGGGCGAGGTCGTGCTGCACGACGGCGTCCCGCACGGCGAGCGGACCACCGCCGCCGGGCACTCGTACCCCGTCTTCGACGAGATCGAGCTGTGGGCGCCCTCGCCGGTGCCCACCTGGGTCGTGCTTCTGGAGGCGGAGACCGAGGACGACCGGGACGCGCTGGAGCGGCTCGCGGCCGACGCGGGGTTCGCCGCCGAGGACTGGTCTTCTTCCGTGCGGCTGCTGTGCCGGATGTGCTCCGAGTCGCGGATGCCGTCCGACGAGGGTGACGGGGAGCATCTGGATCCGCACGATCACAGTGAGCCGGGGCATCCCGGGCCGCTGGGGCATGTCACCGACGGGCAGCTGTGGGTTCCTGAGCGTGAGTGTGGGCTGGCTGCGCCGGCTTCGCTGGTGAGGGGGCTGTTGGACGGGTGGGTTGCGGACAGCCCGGACTCTCGGGACTGGCGGGATCTTGAAGAGGTCTGTTAGGGGTCGCTAGGACTGTTGTCGGCTGCGGGATCGTCGTGGCTGGTCGCGCCCCGAGGCGGAGCCGCATATCGACGCTGGCCCGCGCCCTTACGGGGGCGCGCTGCCCGTAGGCTGTACCCCGCAGATTTTCTCTGGACGCAGGAAGGCGTACGTCGGTCATGGCGCAGCAGGACACAGAGCAGAGCGGGGTGCTCCCCGTGGACGACGACGGCTTCGTCATCGACACCGAGGACGGGGCGGAGCGCGAGGAGGCCTACCGCGCGCGCGGCACCTCGCGGCCCATCACGGTCGTCGGGAACCCGGTGCTGCACAAGGAGTGCAAGGACATCACCGAGTTCGGTCCCGAGCTGGAGCAGCTGGTCGCCGACATGTTCGCCAGCCAGCACGCCGCCGAGGGCGTGGGCCTGGCCGCCAACCAGATCGGCGTCGACCTGAAGGTCTTCGTCTACGACTGCCCGGACGACGACGGCAAGCGGCACACGGGCGTGGTCTGCAACCCCGTACTGGTCGAACTGCCCGCCGAGCGGCGCCAGCTGGACGAGAGCAACGAGGGCTGCCTGTCGGTGCCGACCGCGTACGCGCCGCTCGCCCGCCCCGACTACGCCGAGGTCACCGGGCAGGACGAGAAGGGCAATCCGGTCAAGGTGCGCGGCACCGGCTACTTCGCGCGCTGCCTCCAGCACGAGACGGACCACCTTTACGGGTACCTCTACATCGACCGGCTCTCCAAGCGCGAACGCAAGGACGCGCTGCGGCAGATGGCCGAGAACGAGCCCCGGTACGCCGTGGTCCCGAACGACTGAGACAGAAAATGACAGCTGGGGCGTGAACGCCCCCACTCCGCGACGCCTGGTCGGATCATCCTCCGACCAGGCGTCGTTCGTGTGTGTGTCGCACGTTCGATCCCTTGTGCGCCTCTAATGATCCATATTCAGTCACGCAAGGGGAGATTCTCGGCACCGTGGGGTAGTGAAGGGAGCAAATCCGTTCCCAAAACGGTCAGTTGGGGTGCTGAATGGGAAGTGCGGGGATACGCAACGGCGCACGCCCGGCACAGCGGGAGGGGTGTGTCGCCAACAGGCGGCTGAGAGGGGTTTGTTCGTGCCTGCTTTCTCACAGAGCACCACAACGACACACACCGCGATTGCGGTCCCACCGGCGCTCTCTCTCCCGGTGATCGAGACCGATTTTCCCCGTCAACTCCATCCGTATTGGCCGAAGCTCCAGGAGGAGACCAGGGCCTGGCTCCTGGAAAAGCACCTCATGTCGGAGGACAAGGTTCAGGCATATGCCGATGGGCTTTGCTACACCGACCTCATGGCGGGCTACTACATTGGCGCGCCCGACAAGGTCCTCCAGGCGATAGCGGACTACAGCGCGTGGTTCTTCGTCTGGGACGACCGCCACGACCGCGACGTGATCCACGGCCGGCCGGCGGCCTGGCGGAGGCTCAGGCTCCAGTTGCACCTCGCCCTCGACTCGCCCCGGGACCATCTGCACCACCAGGATCCCCTGGTCGCGGGGTTCGCGGACAGCATGGTGCGGCTGTACTCGTTCCTGAGCACGCGCTGGAACGCCCGGTTCGCCCAGCACTTCCACGGAGTCATCGAGGCGTACGACCGGGAATTCCACAACCGTACGTCGGGAACCGTTCCGACCGTCGAGGACTACCTCGAACTGCGGCGTCTCACTTTCGCGCACTGGATCTGGCTCGACCTCCTCGAGCCGAGCGCGGAGTGCGAACTCCCCGTCGCCGTACGACAGAATCCCGCATACCGGCGGGCTTCCCTTCTCTGCCAGGATTTCGCGGCCTGGTACAACGACCTGTGTTCGCTCCCCAAGGAAATCGCGGGCGACGAGGTCCACAATCTCGGAATCAGTCTCATTCACCACGAGGGAATGCGACTCGAGAAAGCGGTCAAGGAGGTAAGGCGTCGGGTCGAGGGATGCATCACGGAATTCCTCGTGGTCGAACAGGAGGTATTTCTGTACGCCGACCGGCTCGACGACGGGTCCGTGCGGGGCGCCGAATTGGCGGTCGCCGTGCGGGCGTGCCTGTGCAATATGCGGAACTGGTTCAGTTCCGTGTACTGGTTCCACCACGAGTCCGGCCGGTACATGGTCGACAGCTGGGACGACCGCTCCACACCCCCGTACGTCAACAACGAAGCGGCTGGTGAGAAATGACCGTCGAGTCCGTCAAACCCGCGGCACCCGGGGCGGCCGAGCTGCCCGCCCCACCCCTCGCCGGGGGTGGCGTCCCCGGCCTCGGCCACGGTTGGAAACTGGTCCGCGACCCGCTGGGCTTCCTGGCCCGGCTGCGCGAGCACGGTGACGTCGTCCGGCTGAAGCTCGGCCCGAAGACGGTGTACGCCGTCACCACGCCGGCCCTCACCGGGGCGATGGCGCTGAGCACCGACTTCAAGATCGGCGGTCCGCTCTGGGAGTCCCTCGAAGGCCTGCTCGGCAAGGAAGGCGTCGCCACCGCCAACGGGCCGACGCACCGGCGCCAGCGGCGGACGATCCAGCCCGCGTTCCGGCTCGACATCATCCCCGAGTACGGGCCGATCATGGAGGAGGAGGCGCACGCGCTCGCGGGGCGCTGGGAGCCCGGCGAGACGATCGACTGCACGTCGGAGTCGTTCCGGGTCGCCGTGCGCATCGCGGCCCGCTGCCTGCTGCGCGGCGACTACATGGACGAGCGGGCCGAGCGGCTGAGCGTCGCGCTCGCCACGGTGTTCCGCGGCATGTACCGGCGCATGGTGATACCCGCGGGACCGCTCTATCGGCTGCCGCTTCCGGCCAACCGCAAATTCGATCGCGCATTGGCCGATTTGCACCTGCTGGTCGACGAGATCATCGCCGAGCGCCGGGCATCTGGTCAAAAGCCGGACGATTTGCTGACGGCATTGCTGGAAGCGAAGGACGGGAATGGCGACCCCATCGGCGAACAGGAGATCCACGACCAGGTCGTCGCGATACTCACCCCCGGCAGCGAAACCGTCGCGTCCACGATCATGTGGCTCCTCCAGGTGCTCACGGAACACCCGGAACACGCGGACCGAGTGCGCGAAGAGGTCGAATCCGTCACCGGGGGCCGGCCTGTCGCATTCGCGGATGTGAGGAGGCTGTCCCACACGAACAATGTCGTCGTCGAGGCCATGCGGCTGCGTCCCGCCGTATGGATATTGACGCGGCAGGCGGTGACCGAAACCGAACTGGGCGGGTACCGCATTCCGGCCGGTGCCGACATCGTCTACAGTCCGTACGCGATCCAGCGCGATCCGCGTTCGTACGACGGGCATCAGGAGTTCGACCCCGACCGCTGGCTTCCGGAACGCGCCAAGGACGTGCCGAAGTACGCGATGAGCCCGTTCAGCGTGGGCAACCGGAAGTGCCCGAGCGACCATTTCTCGATGGCCCAGCTCAGCCTGATCACGGCGGCGGTGGCGACGCGCTGGCGCTTCAAACAGGTGTCCGAGTCGAACGACGCGACACGGGTCGGCATCACGCTCCGGCCGTACCGGCTGCTGCTCAAGGCGGTGCCGCGCTGAGCCGGCGGCGTTGAGTCGGTGGCGCTGAGCTGGTGGCGCTGAGCCGACTGCCGTACCGCGGCGCACGGTCAGGCGGCCTGCGGGCCCCTGAACGTGCGCCGGTACGCGTTCGGGGTCGTCCCGAGCGCCCGGAAGAACTGATGGCGCAGCGCGGCAGCCGTTCCGAATCCGGTGCGGCCCGCGATGAAGTCGATCGTCTCGTCCGTGGCCTCCAGCAACTCCTGGGCCAGCAGCACCCGTTGGCGCAGGATCCAGCGGTACGGGGTCGTGCCCGTCTCCTGCTGGAAGCGGCGTGCGAAGGTGCGCGGGGACATGCGGGCGCGGGCCGCGAGCTGCTCGACGGTCGCCTCCCGGTCGAGGTGGTGCTCCATCCAGACGAGCACCTCGCCGACCGTGTCGCACTGCGAGCGCGGCAGCGGCCGCTCGACGTACTGGGCCTGGCCGCCGTCGCGGTGCGGGGGCACCACCATGCGGCGCGCGATGCTGTTGGCGACCTCGGGTCCCTGCTCCTTGCGGACGATGTGGAGGCAGGCGTCGATGCCGGCGGCGGTGCCCGCCGAGGTGATCACCGGGTCCTCGTCCACGTACAGCACGTCCGGCTGGATGATCGCCCGCGGATACTGCCGGGCCAGCTCGTCCACGTGCTGCCAGTGCACGGTGCAGCGCCGTCCGTCCAGGAGTCCGGCCGCACCGAGCACGAAGACCCCGGAGCAGACGCTGAGCACCCGGGCACCCCGGTCCACGACCTGGCGCAGCGCGGCGAGCAGCTCCGGCGGATAGCCGCGTACGGCGTACGTGCTCCCGGCCGGCACGATGACCAGGTCGGCCTCGTCGAGCCGGTCGATGTCGTACGGGGTGGAGACCGAGAAGCCGGGGACATGGGTGCTGAGCGACGGCCCCTCCGCCGACACGACCGCGAAGTCGTACACGGGCAGCCCCTCGTCGCTGCGGTCGAGGCCGAACACCTCGCAGACGACTCCGAGTTCGAAGGGGTGCACGCCGTCGAGCAGGACCGCGGCCACGTTTTTCAGCATGCTGCCAGTGTGCACCATCTCTGGCAGTAATTCGAGGGTGTGCGGCAGTCCTGCCACTGTCGGTAAGGAGCAATCAGCGCCAGAGTGATGTCCATGAACACATTCCTCGGCTACCTCACCGTCCTGATCCTCGCCGCCGTCCTCTCCGCTCCGGCGTTCGCCGGGTACGTCCGTGAGCGCCGCATAGACCGCCAGCTCCGTGCGGCCGAGCGCCGGCCCGTCCCGGCCCCGACGAGCCGGAGCCGCCGTGGTCTCGCCGCGCACGATGTCGCCCGGGCTGTCTGAGCGCCACCGTCACCTTGAGCTCGCTGCCTCCGCGCCTCCGCTCCTCCGCAGGGGATGCGGGACCATGAACGCATGGCCTCGCATCTCCTGCTCGACGTCGGTGAAGTCAAGGCGGTCGAGCCGTACCTCGGCCGGGTGGGCGAGGTGTTCACGGCCTTCCGGAAGCAGGACTCGGGCTGCGTGTCCTACGGAGTCCGGCTGGCAGGCGGTGAGCGGTGGTTCGTCAAGGAGGCCGTCACCGACAGCGGGCGGCGGTCACTGGAACGCGCCTGGGCCTTCCACCGGGCCGTACGGCATCCCGCGATCGTCCCGCAGGTCCACCGGATCGCGGTGGGCGGCTCATGGGCGGCGGTGATGCCGTGGCACGAGGGTGAGGTGCTGTACCCCGCAACCGTGGCCGGAGTGCGGGACCGTACGAGCCCGGACAGCGCGATGGCACGGTTCCGCGCGCTTCCGCTGCCCCGCGTGCTGCACGCCGTCGACCGGATTCTGGCCGCCCATCTCGCCGTCGAGGACGCCGGTCACGTCGCGGTCGACTTCTACGACGGCGCCCTGCTGTACGACTTCGCGGGTCACGTGCCGCATCTGATCGACCTCGACGAGTACCGGCCGGGCCCCTTCGTCCTGGACGCGGAACGGCTGCCCGGATCACGGCGGTTCATGGCTCCCGAGGAGTTCGAGCGGGGCGCGGTCATCGACGTACGCACGACGGTGTTCACGCTCGGCCGCGCGGCTCGGCTGCTGCTGGACGCCGGGGACGAGGAGCGCGCCTGGCGGGGCACTCCCGCTCAGCTGGCCGTGCTCGGACGGGCCACCCGCGCCGACCCGGACCGGCGGTTCCGGACGGTCGGCGAGTTCGCCGCCGCGTGGCGGGGCTGCCCCTCTCCCCACGGCGAAGGGCAGCCCTCATGACACGCGGCACATGCGGCACATGCGGTCCCTGGTGGGAGACCTAGAACTCGTCGTCGAACGACACCGAGCCCTCCACCGCCACCTGGTACGCCGAAGGGCGGCGCTCGAAGAAGTTGGTCAGCTCCTGGACGCCCTGCAACTCCATGAAGGAGAAGGGGTTCTCGGAGCCGTAGACCGGGGCCAGGCCGAGGCGTACGAGGCGCTGGTCGGCGACGCACTCCAGGTACTGGCGCATCGAGTCGGTGTTCATGCCCGGCAGGCCGTCACCGCACAGGTCCCGCGCGAACTGCAGCTCGGCCTCGACGGCCTCCCGGAGCATGTCGGTGACCTGCTCCTGGAGTTGGTCGTCGAAGAGCTCCGGCTCCTCCTTGCGGACGGTGTCCACGACCTCGAAGGCGAAGCTCATGTGCATCGTCTCGTCCCGGAACACCCAGTTGGTGCCGGTCGCCAGGCCGTGCAGCAGGCCCCGGCTGCGGAACCAGTAGACGTACGCGAAGGCACCGTAGAAGAAGAGCCCCTCGATGCACGCGGCGAAGCAGATCAGGTTGAGGAGGAAGCGGCGGCGGTCGGCCTTGCTCTCCAGCCGGTCGATCTTCTCCACCGAGTCCATCCACCGGAAGCAGAACTCGGCCTTCTCCCGGATGGACGGGATGCTCTCCACGGCATCGAAGGCCGCGGCCCGGTCCTCCGGGTCGGGCAGGTAGGTGTCGAGCAGCGTCAGATAGAACTGGACGTGCACGGCCTCCTCGAAGAGCTGGCGGCTCAAGTAGAGCCGCGCCTCGGGGGAGTTGATGTGCTTGTAGAGGGTCAGCACCAGGTTGTTCGACACGATCGAGTCGCCCGTCGCGAAGAACGCGACCAGCCGGCCGATCATGTGCTGCTCGCCGGGCGACAGCTTCGCGAGGTCGCTGACGTCCGAGTGGAGGTCGACCTCCTCCACGGTCCAGGTGTTCTTGATCGCGTCCCGGTAGCGCTCGTAGAAGTCGGGGTAGCGCATGGGGCGGAGGGTCAGTTCGAAGCCCGGGTCGAGCAGGTTCTTGGTTTCGCTGGACGTTGCTGACATTACTGGCAGGCCTCGCAGGACTCGGGGTTCTCAAGGGAGCAGGCGACGGCGTCTTCGGTGGCCGCCGCCACGGGGATCGGGGTCTGCGTCTGCGCCTGTGCCTGGGCCTGGGCGGCCCGGGCGATGCGCGTCGCCGGGCGTGAGCGCAGGTAGTACGTCGTCTTCAGGCCCGACTTCCAGGCGTACGCGTACATCGAGGAGAGCTTGCCGATGGTCGGCGTCTCCAGGAAGAGGTTCAGCGACTGGGCCTGGTCCAGGTACGGGGTCCGGGCGGCGGCCATGTCGATCAGGCCGCGCTGCGGGATCTCCCAGGCCGTGCGGTACAGGTCGCGCACGTCCTGCGGCACCCAGGTGAAGCCCTGCACCGAGCCGCCCGACTCACGCAGCGCCTCCCGGGTCTGCGCGTCCCAGACGCCGAGCTTCTTCAGCTCGGCCACCAGGTAGGAGTTGACCTGGAGGAACTCCCCGGACAGCGTCTCGCGCTTGAAGAGGTTGGAGACCTGCGGCTCGATGCACTCGTAGACGCCCGCGATCGACGCGATGGTCGCGGTGGGCGCGATCGCGAGGAGCAGCGAGTTGCGCAGGCCCGTCGCCGCGATCCGCTGCCGCAGCGCCGCCCAGCGCTCCGGCCAGGTCAACTCGACGTCGTAGTGGTCGGGGTGGAGCACGCCCTGGGCCGTACGGGTCTTCTCCCAGGCCGGCAGCGGGCCGTTGCGCTCGGCGAGGCCGGCGGAGGCCTCGTACGCGGCGAGCATGATCCGCTCGGCGATCCGGGTGGAGAGGGCGCGGGCCGCCGGCGAGTCGAACGGCAGCCGCAGCTTGAAGAAGACGTCCTGCAGACCCATCGCGCCCAGGCCCACAGGGCGCCACCTGGCGTTGGAGCGGCCCGCCTGCTCGGTCGGGTAGAAGTTGATGTCGACGACGCGGTCGAGGAAGGTGACGGCGGTACGGACGGTCTCGTCCAGCCGCTCCCAGTCGATGTCCTGGGCGTCCGCGTCCACGAAGGCGCCCAGGTTGACCGAGCCGAGGTTGCAGACCGCGGTCTCCCCGTCGTCCGTCACCTCCAGGATCTCCGTGCAGAGGTTGGAGGAGTGGACCGTGTGGCCGGGCAGGGCCGTCTGGTTGGCCGTGCGGTTGGCGGCGTCCTTGAAGGTCATCCAGCCGTTACCGGTCTGCGCGAGGGTGCGCATCATGCGGCCGTACAGCTCGCGGGCCGGGATCGACCTCTTCGCGAGGCCCGCCTCCTCGGCCCTGCGGTACGCGGCGTCGAACTCCGCGCCCCACAGGTCCACCAGCTCGGGCACGTCGGAGGGCGAGAACAGCGACCATCCGCGGTCCTCGTCCACCCGGCGCATGAACTCGTCCGGGATCCAGTGCGCGAGGTTCAGGTTGTGCGTACGCCGGGCGTCCTCACCGGTGTTGTCGCGCAGCTCCAGGAACTCCTCGATGTCGGAGTGCCAGGTCTCCAGGTAGACCGCGGCCGCGCCCTTGCGCCGGCCGCCCTGGTTCACGGCGGCGACCGAGGCGTCGAGGGTCTTCAGGAACGGGACGATGCCGTTCGAGTGCCCGTTCGTGCCGCGGATCAGCGAACCGCGAGAGCGGATACGGGAGTACGAGAGTCCGATGCCGCCCGCGTGCTTCGAGAGGCGGGCCACCTGCTGGTAGCGGTCGTAGATCGAGTCCAGCTCGTCCAGCGGGGAGTCGAGGAGGTAGCAGGAGGACATCTGCGGGTGCCGCGTACCGGAGTTGAAGAGCGTGGGGGAGGAGGGGAGGTAGTCGAGGCGGCTCATCAGCCGGTACAGGGCGGCCACTTCGTCGACCGAGCGCGCGGTGTCGTCCTCGGCCAGCCCGCTCGCCACCCGCAGCATGAAGAACTGCGGTGTCTCGATGACGGACCGGGTGATCGGGTGCCGCAGGAGATAGCGGCTGTGGAGAGTGCGCAGGCCGAAGTAGCCGAAGCGGTCGTCGCCTTCGAGGTCGACGAGGGCGTCGAGGCGGGCCGCGTGGAGCCGTACGAACTCGGCGGTGCGGTCGGCGATCAGGCCCTCGCGGTGCCCGACCGCGACGGACTCGGAGAAGGACCTCACTCCCTGCGAGGCGGCCTCCGCGGTGATGCTGATCGTCAGCAGGCGCGCGGCCAGCTTCGAGTACACCGGGTCCTCGGAGATGAGGCCCGCGGCCGCCTCCGTGGCCAGCTCGCGCAGCTCCGGCACGTCCGCGGCGGCGGACCGGCCGCGCAGCGCGGCGGCGGCGACCTTGCCGGGGTCGGCGTCGGAGAGGTCGGCGGTGAGGTCGGTCAGGGTCCGCAGCAACGCGGTTCCCGGCCCGTCGGCAGCGGCCTCGACCCTGTCGACCTTCTGCTGGGCCACTCTCCCCGGCGCTGTCCCGGTCCCACTCCCTGTCCCGGTCCCTGTCCCCGCCTCTGTCGCTTTCGCTGAGACCGGATCGGCTGGCGCGATGGTCACGTGGGGTTCTCCCTCGCTCGGCGCGGGGGCCTGCGGGGAGAGGGTTTCGGGGCACACGGGGGTACGCGCTCTGCGCAGCGGTACGCCGCGTCCACCGGCCCACTCCGCGAGGCCCGGACGTCATCGGTACCCGGGCCGGACGGCCTGGGCGCGCTGTCGGCAGGTCCTCGGACTGACCGAGTGCGCGGCTCTCCTCCGGGGTTCCTCGGAGGTTCCCTGGGGACGGACACGCACAAGTACACCGTTGCGGGACAGTTCCGGATTTGCACCGGATTCCCCTGCGGCGACAGCGAGCATGAGCATACATCTTGTGCCGGGCTCCGGAAGCACCCCCACATGTTGTGTCGTGTCGGCTTCGGAGGGTGTCAGAACGTCAACTCGTAGGTGAGCAGCGTGATGTCGTCGAGGTGCGGAATCGGGTTCCAGTCGCGGGCCGGGGTGCGGGTGAAGCCGAGGCGTTCGTAGATGCGGTGAGCGCTGTGCATGGTGTGCTGGGTGGACAGGACGACGCGTACGCAGCCGTCCGTGGCCCGGGCTCGCTCGACGCAGGCGCGGACGAGGGTCTCGCCGGCGCCGTGGCCGCGGGCCTCCTTCGCGACCGCCAGCATTCGTATCTCGGCTTCGCCCGGTTGCGCGATGTCCGCCATCGGGCCGCCGGACGGTACGAAGGTCACGCCGCCGAGGAGGTGGGGGCCGGTCGTGGCTACGAGGACGTCGGCTGCGGTGGCTCGTTTCGCCACGTCCCGCAGTTCGCCGAGGTACTCGTCGCTCTCCCCGAAGTCGAGCAGCCCGTCTTCCAGGTAGGCCTGCGCGGTGATCTCGCCCAGCGCCGTGTACTCGTCGGGCTGCGCCCGCCTGATCGTGATGTCCATGGTGGGGAGTGTGGCGGACGGGGGCGGCTGTGGGCCGCTGATTTTCCTTCGCCCCCGCCGCCCCTACCCGTCCCATCCCTGGGGGCTGCGCCCCCAGACCCCCGCTGATCGGCCTGAACGGCCTCGTCCTCAAACGCCGGACGGGCTGGAAATGCGGGACCGGGCTGGAAAATAAACGACTGTCGGCGACATATCGGCCGCTGTCGGCAAGCTGTAGGTGGTTTGTCGGTGGGGGCTGGCACCTTGGTCGGCATGACGCGAATCGACAACACTCCCCGACAAGACGACGGTGCCGGCGGCCGCAACGCCGTCACCGTGCGGGGGCTGGTCAAGCACTACGGCGAGACCAAGGCACTGGACGGCGTGGACCTGGACGTACGCGAGGGCACCGTGCGCGGCGTACTCGGTCCGAACGGCGCCGGCAAGACCACCCTCGTACGCATCCTGTCCACCCTCCTCGCCCCGACCGCGGGACAGGCGACCGTCGCCGGCTACGACGTCGTGCGCCAGCCCCGCCAGCTCCGCCGGGTGATAGGCCTCACGGGCCAGTACGCCTCCGTGGACGAGAAGCTCTCAGGGCGGGAGAACCTCTACCTGATCGGCCGCCTCCTGGACCTGACGCGCAAGGACGCCAGGACCCGCGCCGACGAGCTCCTGGAGCGCTTCTCGCTGACGGACGCGGCCAAGCGCCCGGCGAACACGTACTCCGGTGGCATGCGCCGCCGCCTGGACCTCGCCGCGTCCATGATCGGCAGCCCGGCCGTCCTCTACCTGGACGAACCGACGACCGGCCTGGACCCGCGGACCCGCATGGAGGTGTGGACCGAGGTCAAGCGCATGGTCGGCGACGGCGTCACCGTGCTGCTCACCACCCAGTACATGGAGGAGGCCGAGCAGCTCGCCGACGAGCTCACGGTCATCGACCGCGGCAAGGTCATCGCGAACGGCGCCATCGACGAACTGAAGGCGAAGGTCGGCGGCCGCGTCCTGCGCATCCGCCCGGCCGACCCGCTGGAGCTACGGCCCACGGCGGCGGCCCTGGACGACTTCGGGCTCACCGGACCGGGCAACGCGACCGTGGACATCGAGACGGGCACGGTCGTCGTCCCGATCCTCAGTGACGAGCAGCTGACCGCGGTGGTCGGCGCGGTCACCGCCCGCGGCATCACCCTCGCCGACCTCGGCACCGAACTGCCCAGCCTGGACGAGGTGTTCCTGTCCCTCACCGGCCACCGGGCCACCGACCCCCAGGACGAACCCCAGCCCGCCCACGCCTACGAGGAGGTCTCCGCGTGAGTACCGCCGTCATCGACGCCCCGGCCGCCCAGGTCACGGACGACCCCCGCGTCGGCCTCCGCGCCCACCTGCGCCACATCAGCGCCCTGGTCCGCCGCAACGTGCTGTGGATCCGCCAGGACCCGGAGTCGATGTTCGACGTGATCCTGATGCCGATCGTGTTCACGCTGCTGTTCGTGTTCGTCTTCGGCGGCGCGATCGCCGGCCAGGGCAACCAGGACGTGTACGTCAACTACGTCGTCCCGGGCCTCATGGCGATGATGGGCATGAACATCGCCATGGGCGTGGGCACCGGCTTCAACCAGGACTTCCAGACGGGCGTGATGGACCGCTTCCGGTCCCTGCCGATCTCCCGTGCCTCGGTCCTGATCGCCAAGATCTCGGTCGAGATCGGCCGCCTGCTGGTCGCCACGGCGATCCTGCTCGCGGTCGGCTTCATGCTCGGCCTGTCCGTGTCGAACGTCCCGGGCCTCTTCGCCGCCATCGGCCTGTCCGTGGTCTTCGGCTCCGCCATCATGTGGATCTTCCTGACCATGGGCGTGGTGATGAAGAACGCCCAGGCCATCCAGGGAATGGGGTTCCTCGTGCTGATGCCCCTGCAGTTCGGTTCCTCGATCTTCTCGCCGCCGTCCACCATGCCGGGCTGGCTCCAGACCTTCACCGACTACAACCCGCTGTCGTCCCTCGCGGACTCGGCCCGCGGTCTGATGAACGGCGGCCAGCCGGTCGCCCACGACGTCACGATCACCCTGGTCTGGTCCGTCGTCATCACCGTGGTGATGGCCCCGGTCGCGATCCACAAGTACCGCACCAAGAGCTGACGTCCGCCCGGCCTGCCCATTACCCGTTTACCCGTGCAGCGATCCGCGTCGTCGTCAGACCAGGGCGGTGGCCTCCCGGAAGGAGAGGTCACCGCCCTCCGCGTACGCGGTCTCGTACATCTCGTCGTCGAGGACGGCGCGCGTCTGGGTCTCGGCCCTGGCCCGCATCTCGCGCTCCAGCGCGGCCGGGAGGTGGCCGGGCGGCGCGAGGCGGTCCGCGGCGCCCAGGCAGCGGGCCGCGTCCCGGGCGCGCCGGCCGCCGTCGACGCCGGACAGCGCGATGGCGGCGGTGATCAGATGGGCGGTGATCATGTGCGGCGCGATCATCCGGGCCAGCGGGTCGTTCCCGCGCACGAAGGCCCCCCGCATCTTCACCACGGCTTCCTCGTACCGGCCGTCCAGTGTGTCCAGCCAGGCCTCCACACCGAGGACGAACCCGTCGAAGGCCACGAAGCGGGCGGCTCCGAAGTCGGTGCGCAGCCGGACCATCTGCTCGCGCGCCTCGGCGACCCGGCCGGTGCGGCCGAGACACATCGCGAGGAAGAGCCGGGCCGCGGGCATCGCCTCGTTGGCCGCGCCGTGGCCCTGTTCCAGGACCTCGCGCAGCAGCCGCTCGCCGCGCTCGATCTGGCCCGAGTCGATGAACACACTGCCGAGGCGGGCGCCGAGCACCGCCGTCTGGGCGCGCGCGCCCAGCCGTTCGGCGTGGGTGATGGCCGCTTCGTAGTCGGCCGCGGCGAGCTGGTACTCGCCCTTGCGTTCGCGGGCCTCACCGCGTGCGGAGAGCGCCTCGGCGGCGCCCCAGGCGTCCTCGACGCGGGTGAAGATCTCCAGCGCCTCGTCGGCGTCGCGGGTCGCGTCGCCCGCCCAGTCGGCGCGGTTGGCGAGGATGTTGGCGCGCATCTGCAGGGCGACGGCCAGCTCCCAGCCGTAGCCGAGTTCGCGGCAGGTCTCGATGCTCGCGTCGATGACCCCGCGCAGCCGGTCCATGTCGCCGGTCAGCAGAACGGCGTAGAACCAGAGGTAGCCGGGGTTGCGGCAGACCTGCGGGAGCCCCGGCCGGTAGGCCTCGGTGATGGCGCGCAGCTTCACCTCGGCCTCCGGGGTCTGCCAGGTCTCCAACTCCAGGTCCATACAGGCGAGATGGAGCAGGTGGACGCCGCGCCGGGCCTCGGCGAGGACCTCCGGGCGCATCGGCGGCGGGGTCGCGGTGCAGGGCTCGTACAGCGGGACGGCGGGCTCCGCGGGCGGCGCGAACGGGTCGGGGCCGAGGGCCATGACCTCGCGGGCCCAGGTGCGGGTCGCGGTGCGCAGATCGCGGATCTGCCAGTACCAGGCGAGGGAGAGGAAGAGGCAGAGCGCCTCCTGCTCGTCGCGTTCGGCGACGGCGTGGTGCAGGGCGGCGCGCATGTTCTCGCCCTCCAGCTGGAGCAGCTCGATGGCCGCCCGCTGGTCGGGGCCGCGCAGTCGGGGGTCGGTGGTGCGGGCGAGTTCGCGGTAGTACGTGAGGTGGGCGCGCTCGGCGCCGGGGCGCTCGCCGGACTCGTCGAGCCGTTGCCCCGCGTACTCGGCGACCGTCTCCAGGAGCCGGTAGCGCATCCCGCTCCCCTCACCCGACGGCTCACCCGAAGGCGCGGCCACCACAAGGGACTTGTCGACGAGCGAGCCGAGCGCCTCCAGCGCGGCGGGCCCGCAGACTGCTTCCGCCGCGGCGAGATCACAGCCGCCGGCGAACACGGACAGCCGCCGCAGCACGTCCCGTTCGTCCTCGTCGAGCAGGTCCCAGGACCAGTCGACGACGGCACGGAGTGTCTGCTGGCGGGGCAGGACGGTGCGGCTGCCGGAGGTGAGGAGGCGGAAGCGGTTGTCCAGGCGGTCGGCGATCTGCCGCGGGGTGAGCATCCGCAGCCGGGCGGCGGCGAGTTCGATGGCGAGCGGCAGTCCGTCGAGCCGTCGGCAGATCTCGGCGGCGGCTGCGGGATCGTCCTCGACGCGGAAGCCGGGGCGGGCGGCCGCTCCCCGGTCGGCGAGCAGCCGCAGCGCGTACGGCTCGGGCAGCGGTTCCACCGGGCGCAGCAACTCCCCCGGTACGCCCAGGGGTTCGCGGCTCGTGGCGAGGACCGTCAGTCCGGGGCAGCGTTCGAGGAGCGTCTCGACGAGGTGGGCGGCCGCCTCCACGACGTGTTCGCAGTTGTCGAGGATGAGCAGCATGCGGCGCCCCGCGCAGTGCTCGGTGAGCCGGACGAGCGGGTCGTCGTGCCGGTCGGCGACGGCCCGCATCTCCTCGGCCCCGGCGCCGCGCAGCACGGTCTCCCGCGCCCCGACCGCGGTGAGCACGGCCTCGGGTACGGCCTCCGGGTCGTCGACGGGCGCGAGTTCGGCCAGCCACACCCCGTCGGGCGCGGCCGGGGCGACGCTCTCCCCCGCCTCCTGCGACAGCCGCGTCTTGCCGGCCCCGCCGGGCCCGAGCAGCGTGACGAGCCGCGCCGCCGCGAGGTCCCCGCGGATGGTCTCCAGGTCGGTGTCCCGGCCGACGAAGGAGGTGAGCCGGGCCCGGAGGTTGCCGGGAGGTGCGCTGTGCGTACGGAACTCCGGCTCCGGGGCTCGCCGCTCGCCGTTGTGCGCGGGTACGGGATCGGGGGCGCCCCGCAGCAACTGCGTGTGCAGCGCCCGCAGTTCAGGACCCGGGTCGGTGCCGAGCCGGTCGGCGAGGAGCTGTCGTACGGACTCGTAGCCGGCCAGTGCCTCCGCGGTGCGGCCCGCGTCGCGCAGGGCCCGCAGGCGCAGGAGCTGTAAGGGCTCGTCCAGGGGGTGGACGTCGCAGAGGGCGGTGAGGTCGGGGAGGGACTGTTCGGCGTGGCCGAGGGCGAGGGCCGCGGTGAGGCGGGCGCGGCGGGCGTCCAGGCGGCGGGTCTCCCAGCGGGACGACTCGGTGGTGCGGTCGGGGAGGTCGGCGAGGGCGGGGCCGTGCCAGAGGGCGAGGGCGTCGTCGAGGATGACGGCCGCCTTGCCGGGGTCGCCGTCGGCCAGCGCGCGGGCGCCCTCGGCGGCGAGCCGGTCGAAGCGGTGCAGGTCGATGTCGTCGGCCGCCGCGCACAGCCGGTAGCCGCCCTCCGCGGAGCCGATCGCGTCCGCGCCCAGCGCCCTGCGCAGCCGCCCCACCAGGGCCTGCAGCGCGCCCGTGGTGTCGGCGGGCGGGTCGGCGCCCCACACCTCGTCGACCAGCACGGCCGCGGACACGGTTCGTCCCGGCCGCAGGGCGAGCACGGTCAGCAGGGCACGCAGCCGCGCCCCACCGACCGGGACGGGGGTGCCGTCGGTGTGGAGTGCCTGGGTGGTGCCGAGGATGCGGTAGCGCACGGGGTCCATTGTCTCCGGTGTTCTCAGCGCCGGTCGCGGGGTTGCGGCGGTGTGGCGTCCGGGATCGCGAGGGTGACGAGGACACCGGTCTCGGCGAGGCCCTCCGGCGTACGGCTTTCATCGGTGTTGAACCACTTCGGGCAGGTATCGACGGTCCGCAGCGACCGCTCCCCCGGCACGGGTTCACGGGTGCTCGACCCCGGCACGGCGGCGGCGTTCCGCTCACTCACCAGCCGGATCTCCTGGACGAGGCCGGTACGCTCGGGCCATTTTCCGCCGTGCAGCTCAACGGCGAGCGACTCGTCCGCGTCCGTGAACCGCAGCGGCCAGGTCACCTCGTCCCCCACCGAGAACGGGGTGCCGCAGCACTCCATCTGCCAGCTCTCGTAGAACACCTGCCACGACCCCATGGGTCCACCTTCCCCGGAACTCACAGTGGACCGCGAGACGTTTTCGGCATACGCCCGGTACGGTCGGGCACGCCCATCAGCGTGAACCCCGCTGAGCGAACCCCAGGGAGCCCGACCCCATGACCACCGCCACCAGCCGGCACAGCGACCGGCGGATCAGCCCCGTCTTTCTCGGGATCGTGGCCGTCACCGCGGTCACCGGCTGGGCGACCTGGACGGGCTTCGCCGAGCAGCCCGGCGTCGCCGTCTTCCTCTTCGTGACGGCGGCCTGGATCGTCTCGCTCTGTCTGCACGAGTACGCGCACGCGCGCACGGCCCTGCACAGCGGCGACATCTCGATCGGCGCGAAGGGCTATCTGACCCTCAACCCGCTGAAGTACACGCACGCGCTGCTGAGCATCGTGCTGCCCGTCATCTTCGTGATGATGGGCGGGATCGGTCTGCCGGGCGGCGCGGTCTGGATCGAGCGGAGCCGCATCCAGGGCCGCTGGAAGCACAGCCTGATCTCGGCGGCGGGCCCGCTGACGAACGTGCTGTTCGCGATCGTCTGCACGGCCCCGTTCTGGCTGGACGCGCTCGACGGCGTGCCGGACGACTTCCGGTTCGCCCTCGCGTTCCTGGCGCTGCTCCAGGTCACCGCCGCGCTGCTGAACTTCCTGCCGGTGCCGGGCCTGGACGGCTACGGCGTGATCGAGCCCTGGCTGTCGTACAAGATCCGCCGCCAGGTGGAGCCGCTCGCGCCCTTCGGGCTGCTCCTGGTGATCGCCATCCTGTGGATCCCGGCGGTGAACAGCGTGTTCTTCGACGTGATCGACTCGCTGCTGCGCAGCCTGGGCATCGACGAGATCGAGACCTACTGCGGCCAGAACCTGTACCGCTTCTGGACCGACACCAACCAGTACTGCTCGGTCAGCCCGTGACGGACGACGCCTTGCGCCGCGCCCGGTCCCGACGCACGTAGTACCAGGTCATGTTGGACGACAGCCCGGCGAGCAGCACCCACACGATCCCCAGCCAGCTGCCCTGTACGAACGAGACGACGGCCGCGGCGACGGCGAGCACGCAGACGACGAGGGTGTAGAGGGCGAGTCGGGACATGGGGGGCGGCTCCTGTCGATTCCTGTCCGGCCGTGCCGGGGGACACTGCTGAGCTCCAGTGTCCCCCACCCCCGCGGCACATCCGTCGGCACGTCCGTCCGCACGGCCTACACGTCGGTCAGGCGCAGACCCGCGTGGGCCTTGTACCGCCGGTTCACCGAGATCAGGTTCGCCACCAGCGCCTCGACCTGGTGGGCGTTGCGCAGCCGCCCGGAGAAGATGCCGCGCATGCCCGGAATCCGCCCGGCCAGCGCCTGCACGATCTCGACGTCCGCCCGCTCCTCGCCGAGCACCATCACATCGGTGTCGATCTCCGCGATCTCGGGGTCCATCAGCAGCACCGCCGAGAGGTGGTGGAAGGCGGCGGCCACCCGCGAGTCCGGCAGCAGGGCGGCGGCCTGCTCGGCGGCGCTGCCCTCCTCGGGCTTCAGCGCGTACGCGCCCTTCTTGTCGAAACCGAGCGGGTTGACGCAGTCGACGACGAGCTTGCCCGCCAGTTCCCCGCGCAGCGACTCCAGCGTCTTGCCGTGCCCCTCCCACGGCACCGCGACGATCACGATGTCGCTGCGGCGCGCGGTCTCGGCGTTGTCGGCACCCTCGACGCCGTGTCCGAGCTCCTCGGCGGCGGACCGCGCGCGCTCGGCGGCCCGCGAGCCGATGATCACCTTCTGGCCGGCCCGCGCCAGCCGATAGGCAAGGCCCTTGCCCTGCGGGCCGGTGCCGCCGAGCACGCCCACGACGAGCCCGGAGACGTCGGGAAGGTCCCAGGGATCCTTGGCCGGAGCCTTCGCGGGGGCCTTCTGCACACTGTCGTTAGAGGTCATGGGCCGACTTTACGTCGGCGTGGATCCGACCTCCGGCTCAGGTGAGGTCCGTCACCGGCACGCGGCGGAAGGTGATGGTCTCGTACGCGCCGAAGTCGCCCGTCTCGTAGAGGAGTCCGACGGTGTCGTCGTCGACGCGGACGAGATCGGAGTACGCGGCGGGCAGTCCGTCCACGGTGTGCGCGGGCCGCCAGGTGGTGCCGCCGTCGGTGCTGGCGCGGATCGTCATCAGGGCGCGGAAGCCGGGGTCGGCGGGCCCGGAGAAGAGCAGCACGTCGGGGTCGCGGAGCTGGAGCACGCTCGCCTCGACGACGGGGGCGGTGAGGCCGGCCTGCGGACGGAAGGGCTTCAGCAGGGTCTGGCCGCCGTCCCGCGAGTACGCGTCGGCGCGGGTGCCGGGAGCGGGCGAGTCGTTGCGGGTGTTGAAGTAGACGCGCCCGTCGGCGAGTTCGGCCGCCGTCGTCTCGTTCACGTTGATGTAGCCGTCGGTGTTGTCGTCGACGTATCCGATGCGCCAGTTCTCGCCGCGGTCGTCGCTCAGCAGACAGTGCCCGCCGTTGTACTTGCCCTCGGTGCCGTTGTCCTGGCCGGCCGGCGGGAGGGAGTGGTTGGCGGGGACGACGACCCGGCCGGTGCTCAGCTGGAGGGCGTGGCCGGGCGTGGTGGCGTACCAGCGCCAGGCCGCCTTCTTCACCTGCCCCGTGATCTCCTTCGGGTTCGACCAGGTGAGCCCCTCGTCGTCGCTGTGCTGGACCCAGACGCGGCGTCCGTCGGTGGCGCTCACCTTGCCGCGGCGGATGGCGTCCTCGGTGGCGAGGGCCGCGTTGCGAACGTGGACGAGCAGGACGCGGCCGGTGTCGAGGACGACGGGCGCCGGGTTGCCCGCGAGGGCGTCGCCGTTCTTGGCGGCGACCTGGAGCGGGCCCCAGGTCAGTCCCCCGTCGGTGGACCGCTTCAGGACGATGTCGATGTTCCCGAAGTCGTCGCGGGAGCCGACCCTGCCTTCGCAGAAGGCGAGCAGCTGTCCGGTGCCGGTGGCGACGACGGCCGGGATACGGAAGCTCGCGTAGCCCCCCTGCCCCGCCCGGAACGGCACGGACACCTCACCGGTTTCGCCGGTCTCGCTGGTCTGGTTGGTCTCACTGGTCGTCATGGAACCCTCCCTTGCCGACTGGGTTGCACACTCTGCCCACGTCGGGCGAATTCGGGGTGAACTCCGCCTGACGAGCGGCCGTTTACGGCAGGATGCGTGCGCATGGATGCCGTACGAGTGGCCTTGTTGCGCGAAGTGCTGGCCGGAACCGAGTGGTTGGGGGCCACGCGGCGGTTCGCGGGGGCGCTGCGGTCCTCCGTCGTGCCGCACGGGGGCGGGCTGCTGCTGGTGGGGACGGCGGAGTACGAGCCGTGGCATCTGGCCGCGCATCTGGTGGACGAGGCCGCCTGGTCGGGCACGCCCGAGCTGACGCCGACGCTCGTACGGCACGGAGCGCGGCCCGGGGACCCGGCCCATCTGGCCGTCGGGCTCGGCCGGATCGAGGCGGCCAGGCGTGGCGAGACGTTGCTGGTCGTGGCGCCGGACGCGCCCGGGGCCGCGCTCCTGGAGCGGGTCCATAACGCGCGCAGCGCCGGGGCCACGGTCCTCGCGCTGGACTCCGGCGACCGCGAGCTGCACGCGATGGCGCACGAGGCGCTCGCGGTGCCGTCCGAGCCCGATCTCGACCTGGACACCGTGCAGCATCTGGTGAGCGCGGCGGCCGGGGAGAACTCCCTCCCGGTGCCGCACGGCCGACGCCGTTTCCGGGACCGGCTGTCACGGCTGACGGACCAGCTGACGTCGCCACCGCCGGCGCGCTGGTAGGCACGGTTCCCGGCCGCCCTAGCGGCGCTTTTTTCACGTCGTCGGCGCCGGAAAAGGGTTTGTCTTCACGGTCGCCGCGCCGGAGCATGGCCACTCGTGACTGAATCCGCCGACGCCGACGCCGACGCCGATGCCAATGCCGGTGCCGATGCATCCGTATCCGTATCCGTATCTGCGCCCGCGTCCGCCGACGCAGATACCGATACGGGTACCGGCCCCGGCCGCGATACCGACGCCGGTACGGACACCGACGCCTCGGCCCCTGTCTCCGGCTCCGTCGTCGCACGGCTGCGCGGGCTGCTGCCCGATCTGGCCCCGTGGCGGACCTCCGCCGACTTCCGGCGGCTGTGGGTGGCCGGGCTCATCACCAACTTCGGCAGCTTCCTGACCTTCGTCGCGCTGCCGGTGCAGATGAAGGAGCTGACCGGGTCCGCGGTGGCCGTCGGTGCGATCGGTGCCGCGGAACTCGTACCGCTGATCGTCTTCGGTCTGTACGGCGGGGCGCTCGCCGATGCCCTGGACAAGCGGAAGCTGATCCTGTGGACGGAGGTGGGACAGGGCCTGCTCTGTGCCGCGCTGCTGGTCAACTCGGTGCTGCCGGACCCGCTGGTGTGGCCGCTGTACGCCGTCGCCGCGGTCTCCTCCGCACTCATCGCGATCCAGCGGCCGGCCCTGGACGCGCTCACGCCGCGCATCGTCCGGCACGAGCACCTGCCGGCGGCGGCCGCGCTCAACTCGTTGCGGTGGACGGTCGGGGGTGTCGCGGGGCCGGCCGTCGCTGGGCTCGTGGTGGCGTACGCCGGTCTCGGCTGGGCCTATGCCGCGGATCTCGCGACCTTCGTGGTCTCGGTCGTCCTCGCCGTCGGACTCGCCTCGTCGCCCGCCTCGCACGAGGCGGCGAAGCCGTCGTTGCGGGCGATCGCGGAGGGTGCCAGGTACGCGTGGAGCCGCAAGGAGCTCCTGGGTACCTACACCATCGACCTCGCCGCGATGTTCCTCGCCTTTCCGCTCGCCGTGCTGCCGTTCCTGGCGGACGAGTTGGACGCCGAGTGGTCGCTGGGGCTGATGTACTCCGCGCTGCCCGCCGGGGCGTTGCTGGTGAGCCTCACGAGCGGGTGGACCTCGCGGGTTCATCGGCACGGGCGGATGGTGGTGCTGGGGGCGGCGTTCTGGGGGCTTGCGATGGTGGCCGCGGGGGCCGTTCACAACGTGTGGCTGGTGCTGCTCTGCCTCACCCTGGGCGGGTGCTTCGACATGGTCAGCGGGATCTTCCGGGCGGCGATGTGGAACCAGACGATTCCGGACGAGTTGCGGGGGCGGTTGGCCGGGATCGAGTTGCTGTCGTATTCGGTGGGGCCGCAGCTCGGGCAGGTGCGGGCCGGTGGGATGGCCGCACTGATGAATGTGCGGGCGTCTGTGTGGGCCGGGGGTGTGCTGTGTGTGGCGGCGGTGGGGGCGTTGGCGTTGTGTCTTCCGAAGCTCATGACGTATGACGTGCGGACGAATGAGCATGCGGTGCGGTTGAAGGAGGCGCGGGAAGGGGTGGTGACGGGGGGTTCGTAGGGTGCGGGCCGGTGGGGGCTTGTCGCGCAGTTCCCCGCGCCCCTTGGGGGGGGACGGCGGTTCGTAGGGTGCGGGTTGGTGGGGGTTGAGCGCGCCGTTCCCCGCGCCCCTGGGAGACGGGGGCTTGGGCCGGTTTGTGCGGTGCGGGTGCTCTTGGGCTGGTCGCGCAGTTCCTCGCGCCCCTGGGAGACGGGGCTTCACGCCGGTTCGTAGGGTGCGGGTTCTCGTGGGCTGAGCGCGCCCCTGCGGCGGAGCCGCATAATGTCGCAGCCCCGCGCCCCTGGCGGGGCCGGGGGCGCGGTGCTGGGTCACCCGCCCCGGAAGGGGCGGGTGGGCGGGGGATATCGCCGCGCAGCGGCGGCTAGTCGTCGGCCGGGTCCCGTGGAGCGGAGTCGTGCCAGCGGGGGTCCGTTTCCCACTCCACGTTGCGTTCGCGGGCGGTTTCCATCGCGTGTTGGGCCTCGCCTCGGGACGCGTACGGGCCGAAGCGGTCCTTCGCGGGGCACTCCGGGCCCTCCTCGACCTTCTTGTGCTCCAGGCAGTAGTACCACTCGCCCGGCTTTCCGACCGTCCGCTTCTTGAACAGGGCCATGGCTCCGGCTCCTTTCGCCACAGACATCGTCCCCCACCCGCGCTGGTTAGACTCGCTGGCATGTCTGGCCAGTCGCTGCTCGTACCAGGGGAGCTCTCTCCCGTCCGTCCCGTCCCGGGAAACATCAGGCGTCCCGAGTACGTGGGCAAGCCCGCTCCCACCCCGTACACCGGTCCGGAGGTGCAGACGCCCGAGACGATCGAGGCGATGCGCACCGCGGGCCGGGTCGCCGCGCGGGCCCTTGCGGAGGCCGCCAAGTTCATCGCCCCCGGCGTCACCACGGACGAACTGGACCGGGTCGCCCACGAGTACATGTGCGACCACGGCGCCTACCCGTCCACGCTCGGCTACCGCGGTTTCCCCAAGTCCCTGTGCACCTCCTTGAACGAGGTCATCTGTCACGGCATCCCGGACTCCACGGTCCTGCGGGACGGCGACATCATCAACCTCGACGTCACGGCGTACATCGGGGGCGTGCACGGTGACAACAACGCCACCTACCTCGTCGGGGACGTCGACGAGGAGAGCAAGCTGCTCGTCGAGCGGACCCGCGAGTCCCTCAACCGGGCCATCAAGGCGGTCAAGCCCGGTCGGCAGATCAACGTCATCGGGCGGGTCATCGAGTCGTACGCGAAGAGGTTCGGCTACGGGGTCGTACGGGACTTCACCGGGCACGGCATCAACTCGTCGTTCCACTCGGGGCTGATCATCCCGCACTACGACAGCCCGAACGCGGCGACGATCATCCAGCCGGGGATGACGTTCACGATCGAGCCGATGCTCACCCTGGGTACGCACGAGTACGACATGTGGGACGACGGCTGGACGGTCGTGACCAAGGACCGCCGACGGACCGCGCAGTTCGAGCACACGCTGGTCGTCACGGACACCGGCGCCGAGGTCCTCACGCTGCCGTAGTCACGCCCTGCCACGACCACCCCCCGCCTCAGCCCGCCTCAGCCGCCCGCCCATTTCAGAGCGGGCGGCTTTTCGTGTGGGTTCTCGGGAGATTCGGGGTACGGTTTTACCGACAGGACGTCGGGAAACCCATTGACTTAGGTAAGCCTAACCATAGAGGATGAGGGTCGGTTCCCACCTTCCCTTCGGCTCCGGAGGCCCACATGAACTCGTCGAGCACCCCCTTCTCGACGCTCATCCGCTCCGCCACGCACGAGTACCACGCGGAGGCGCACGCCTCGACATTCATGACCGACCTGCTCGGCGGCAAGCTCGGAGTGGACGCGTACACGCGGTACACCGAGCAGCTGTGGTTCGTCTACCGGGCACTCGAAGAGGGCGCGCGCGAACTGGCCGACGACCCGGTGGCGGGACCGTTCCTGCGGCCCGAGCTGATGCGGCTCACCTCGCTGGAGCGGGATCTCACGCATCTGCGGGGTGCCGGGTGGCGGGACGCGGTCGCGCCGCTGCCCGCGACGGAGGCGTACACGGAGCGGGTGCTGGAGTGTGCGCGTACGTGGCCCGGTGGGTACGTCGCGCATCACTACACGCGCTATCTCGGTGACCTCTCCGGTGGGCAGGTCGTCCGGAGCAAGGCGGAGAAGACGTGGGGGTTCGCGCGCAAGGGGGACGGCGTGCGGTTCTACGTGTTCGAGGACATCGGCAATCCCGCCGCGTTCAAGCGGACCTATCGGGAGCTGCTGGACTCGGTCGCGGTCGATGACCTGGAGAAGCAGCGGATCGTGGCGGAGACCAAGCGGGCGTTCGCGTTGAACATCGCGGTGTTCCGGGGCTTGGCTGAGGAGTTTCGCGTGAGTGCGTGAGCGCTCCGCTTGGAGGGCCGTTTGTATTCTGCGGCCCGGCGGGGGCTGAGCGCGCAGTTCCCCGCGCCCCTAGGGGGTTGGGGTGAGAGCGGGCTTTATCGCTCCAGCAGGACTCTGCCGCCTACCTCTATCCATCCCTCCGGCTGTGGCGCTGTGAGGATTTGGGAGCCCTGGCCCTGGATTATGTTCAGGGCTCGGGCCAGTTGGGCTGTCAGTTGTAGGGCTGCCGCGCCTGTTGCCTCGTCCTCGGTGATGCCGTCGCCTCGGCCGGGGAAGCCGCGGGCGCGGATGCGGCCCGCCGCCTCGTCCTCCCAGGCCCAGGCGTAGAGCCACTCCCCCGGCGCGGGTACCGCCAGCGAGTCGACCTCCGCGGCCGAGCCGTACTGGCGGAGTGTCCGCGGCTCCGCCCACTCCGGCCGCGCCTCGATCCAGCTGAACTCGCCGTCCAGGCGGGTGCCCACCACCCCGGCGGGTGTGACGAGTTCGGGTACGTCCAGCAGCCAGGCCGCGCCGACGCAGGGGTAGCCGGCGAACGGCAGCCGCGTGCTGGGCGTGTAGATGTCGATGACCCCGCGCTCGGGGTCGTCCACGAACACGGTCTCGCTGAAGCCGAGTTTGGCCGCGAACCGCTGCCGCTCGTCCCGGTCCGGCAGTACGGAGCCTTCGCGTACGACCCCGAGTTCGTTGCCGTATCCCCCACGGGGTCCGCAGAAGACACGCAGCACGTCGTAATCAGTCACGCGGGCATTCAAACACCACCGCACCTGTGCACGCGCAGCCGGCCACCGGCCCCGGGAGGGGCGGCGGCCGACTGCGATCGCGTGCGGGTCGGACGGGTAGGGCAGGTCAGGCCTGGGCGGAGTCCGTCGCCCGGCGCCTGCGGACGGCGAAGACCACGCCCGCGCCCGCCGCGACGGTCACCGCGGCCGCGGCGCCCAGTGCGCCGACCGGGACGTCCGAGCCGGTGGCGGCGAGGCCGCCGGTCACACCGCCCGTGGTGGAGCCGGTGGTGCCGGCCCCGCCGGTCGTTCCGGTGCCGCCCGTGGTGCCGGTGCCGCCCGTCGTACCGGTGGGCGAGCTCGGGTCGGGGCCCGGGAGTTCGGCGTCGTCGGACAGCGCCACCGAGAGGTCCACGGGGTCGAGTTCGGCGCCGGTCTGGTAGAAGCCGCCGAAGGCCTCGGCGCCGGCCGCGGTGAGTGTGGTGGTGACGTCGTCGAGGGTGATGACGTCGTTCTCGGCCGTCAGGTCGGCGGACTTGGGCTTGAGTTCGGCGAGGGTCACGTCGTCGGACTTCTCGCCCAGGCTGTTCACGTCGGCGGTCAGCGTGCCGGAGCCGCCGTCGATCTCCGCCTTGAGGTCGCTGAGGGTGAGGTCGAGGCCGTAAGTGCCGCCGTCCTCATGGCCCTTGAAGTTCACGGAGCCCTTGAAGGAGGCGTTGAGGGTGTCGGCGTCCGTGTCGTAGGTACCGGTGCCGTCGACGAACGTGAAGATCCCGTTGCCCGCGGCCTGGGCCGCGCCGCCGGAGACGGTGATCTTCCCCTTGGCGACACCGGTCACGACGTACGTACGGAAGGACTGCTTCACGCCCCAGCCGAGGGTGCCGTCGGTGATGTCGCCCTTGGTGGGCGCCTCGGTGGGCGAGGGGTTCTCGCTCGTGGACTGGGACGGGCTCGTGGAGGGGGCGGTGGACGGGGCCTGCGAGGCCGTGGGGGAAGTGGACGTGGACGGCGTGCCCGACGGGGTGGTGGAGGTCGAGGTCGACGGGGACGGCGACTCCGTCTTCTTCTCCACCACCGTCAGCGGGTCCCCGGCCGCTCCCGTGTAGCTCGAACTGCCGAAGACGTCCGCCGCCTCCTTCGTCAGCTTGGTCGCCATGTCTCTCATGTCGCGGGTGACGGTGACCTCGGCGAGCGGTACGTCCTGCTGGGTCGCGTCGGGCTTCGTCACGTCGGCGGTGATTCTGGCGGCCTTGCTGTCGAACTTCACGTCGGACAGGGTGAGTTCGAAGCCGTGCGGCTTGGAGGCGATCTTCAGGCTGCCGTCGAAGCCGAGCGCGACGGTGTGCGCCTCGGAGTCATAGGTCCCGGTGCCGTTGCCGAAGGTGAACGCGCCGTTGTCCTTCGCCTGCGTGGCGCCGCCCTCGGGCGTGAAGCTGCCGCCCGCCATCCCGGTCACGTACGTGCGGTACGACTGCTTGATGCCCCAGGTCAACTCGTAGCCCTTGAGCGGGACTTCGGCGGCGGACGCGGCCGTCGCGGCGAGCGCGGTGGCGCCGAGCGTGACAGCGGTCGCGACGGCGGCGGCAAGGACTACGGGGCGGCGGCGGTTGGCGGCCATGGTCGTCGGTCTCCTCGGTTCAGTGTGCGGAGTTCGGGGATCGATCCGCGCAACAGGCGGACGGAGTAAGGGAGTTCAGTCCTTTTCGGGGGCCTCGGGGGCCTCGGCCGCCGGTCGTGCCTGACGCCTGCGGACGATCACGAAGGCCGCGGCCACCGCGATCAGGGAACCGGCCGCGAGGCCGATGGGCAGGACGGGAACGTCCGAAGAACTGCTCGCGGTGGCTTCGGTGCCGGGCTCGGCCGCCGCCTTCTTGGCCGTCGACGCTTCCGGCGTGGGCGACTGCGAACTGCCGAGGTCGGGCAGCGCGGGGAGTTCGGCGCTTTCGGTCAGGGCGACGGCGAGGGAGACCGGGTCCATCTCCGTGCCCGCCTTGTACATCCCGCCGAAGGCCTCGGCGCCCTCGGCGGTCAGCTTCGTGGGCACCTCCGTCACCTCGGCGAGGCCGTCCTTCGGCGTGAAGTCCCGCGCGGTGAAGGTGACCAGCGGGACCTTCTTGTCCGTACCGCCATCGCCACCGCCACCGCCCTCACTCGTCACGTCGGCGTAGAGCGTGCCCTTGCCGGCGTCCGACACCTTGGCCCGGACCCCGCTGAGCTTCAGGTCCAGTCCCTGCTCGCCCGTGAAGCGGACGGCTCCGGCGAACGACGCGTCGAGGGTGCGCTTCTTGTCGTCGTACGTGCCCGAGCCCTCGGGGAAGCGGAAGAGCGCGCCGCCGTCCTGGGCGCCGTCACTGAGCTTCCATTCGCCCTGGGCGATGTCGCCGGAGACGTACTCGCGGAAGGTCCGGCGCACACCCCAGTCGACGGCCCCGTCCTCGATGGCGCTCGAATTCCCCTTCTTCTCCCCCGACTTGGACTTGGACTTGGTCGGGGAGGGGGACGGCTTGCTCGACGGCTTGGCGGCCGCGGCCGCCTCGACGTCCGCCGACAGGCTGACCGGGTCGAGGGCGGTGCCCGCCTCGTAGTACCCGGCGAACGACTTGGCGCCCTCGGCGGTCAGCGTGGCGGGCAGGTTGCTGAGCTGGACCGCGTTGCCGCCGCCCTTCATGTCGATGCCGCCGAGGGAGAGGGAGGCGAAGGGCACCTGCGAGGACGTCGTGACCGTCCCGGTGCCCCTCGCCTTGCTGATGATGTCGACGTGGAGGGTGCCGGTGCCGCCGTTGCCGGAGAGGCGGACGGTGGGGCGGCTGATCGTGAGGTCGAGCTGGTGGCTGCCGTCGTCCGCCTTGTGCCCGAGGAAGTGGACCCCGCCGGAGAAGGCCGCGGTGAACGCGCCCGACGTGCCGTCGTACGTGCCGGTCGCCGAGTGGAAGCGGAACTGGCTGCCGCCGACTGTGGCGGCGCCGCCGGTGAGGGAGAAACTGCCGTTCGCTATGGGCCCGGTGACGTAGCTCTGGAAGGAGGATTTGATGCCCCAGTCCAGGCGGCCGCCCTGCACGGTACGGCTTGCCGCCTGGGCTGGGCCGGTCTGGAGCAGCGTCATGAGTACTGCTGTGCAGAGGAGGGCGGCGTAGGTGCGTAGGTGGGGGCGCGAGGGCATTGGTCCTCCGGGGCGGGCGGGATCTGGCTGGATGCAGCGACGTCCTAGCGAGAAAGGTAAGGCTAACCTAAGCTATGCCCGCTGGTGCGGGAAGCGCCGGATGAGACAAAGAGGGGGCTGCGGGTCATTTGTTGGCTGCCGGCCCGTCGTGGCTGGTCGCGCAGTTCCCCGCGCCCCTTTCAGGGGCGCCCTGCGCCCCTGAAAGAAGGGCCCGCTGCTCTGGGCCCGCGCCTCAAAGCCCGACGACTCGATCGAAAGGAACCACGCGACCGTGCGACACCTGCGTACTCGAGTGGCGGGGGCACTGCTTGCGGTGCTCGTGTTCACGGTGACGGCCTGCTCCTCGGACAGTTCACCGGAAGGGGAACCGGCCGCCGAGGCCAGTGCTGCCGCGGCCGATCGTGTTGAGCCTCTGGCGGAGGCCCCGGCTCCTCAACTCCCCGTCACCGTGCGGTCGGCCGACGGGCGGAAGGTCACGGTGCGGGATGCCGGGCGGATCGTTCCGCTGTCCGGCAGTCTCAGTGAGATCGTCTTCACGCTCGGGCTCGGGGACCGGGTCGTGGCCCGTGACATCACCGCCACCTTCGCGCAGGCGGAGAAGCTGCCGGTGGTGACCCGCAACCACGACGTCTCCGCGGAGAGCGTGCTGTCGCTGAAGCCCGACCTCGTTCTCGCCGAGACCAGCACCGGGCCCGACGAGGCCATGGGCCAGATCCGTGACGCGGGCGTCCCGGTGCTCGTGGTCGACCCGGCGAAGGGTCTCGACGACGTGGGCCCGCGGATCGAGACGGTGGCCCGCGCCCTCGGCGTACCGGCCGCCGGGAAGGAACTCGCGGAGCGCTCCGAGCAGCGGATCGCCGCCGTACGCAAGGACATTCCGAAGCGGACCGAGCGGCCCCGGGTCGCTTTCCTCTACCTCCGCGGCACCGCCTCCGTGTATCTGATCGGCGGCAAGGGTTCGGGGGCCACCTCGCTGCTCGAAGCGGCGGGAGCCGTGGACGCCGGTGCCGAGTCGGGTCTGGAGAAGGACTTCACCGCGATCACCACGGAGGCTCTCGCCAAGGCCGCCCCGGACGCGATCCTCGTCATGTCCAAGGGCCTCGAATCCGTCGGCGGCCTCGACGGCCTCGTGAAGATCCCCGGTGTCGCCCAGACCCCGGCCGGCATGGACCGCAGGGTCGTCTCCATCGAGGACGGCGTCCTGCTCAACTACGGCCCCCGCACCGACGACGTACTGAAGTCGCTGGTCGACCAGCTGTACGGGGACGCCAAGTGACCGTGCTCGACAAGGGAGTTGGAGCCGGGGCCCAGTCGTCGCCCCAGGAGGCGCCGCCCGGACCCGAGCTGCCCGGAAGACCCCGGCGCGGCGTCCCGTGGCTGCTCACCGTCGGGCTGACCGTCTTCCTCGGCCTCCTCACCCTGGTCTCCGCGGGGCTCGGCGCGTACGACATCTCCCCCGGTGACGTCCTCGGGTCCGTCGCGCACCGGGCCGGTCTCGGCGGCACCGAACTCGCCCGGGTCCCCGAGTCCGTCCTCTGGAACGTGCGCTTCCCGCGGATCGTGCTCGCGCTGCTCGTCGGCGCCTCGCTGGGCTGCGCGGGGGCGCTGATGCAGGGCGTGTTCGGCAATCCGCTCGCCGAACCGGGGGTCATCGGGGTCTCGTCGGGCTCGGCGGTCGGCGCGGTCGCCGCGATCTCGCTCGGGCTGAACTTCCTGGGCACCTGGACGATCCCGGCCTTCGCCTTCGTCACGGGCCTCGGCACGGTCCTGATCGTGTACGGGATGTCCCGCGCGGGCGGCCGTACCGAGGTCGTGACGCTGATCCTCACGGGCATCTCGCTGAACGCGTTCACGGGTGCGCTGATCGGCCTGTTCATCTTCTTCGCGGACACCGCGGCGGTGAACCAGATCACCTTCTGGCAGCTCGGCTCGCTCTCCCAGGCGACCTGGCCGAAGGTGCTCGCGGTACTGCCGTGCGCGGCCGTCGGGCTGCTCGTCGCGCCGCTGTACGCAAGGAAGTTGGACCTCCTCGCCCTCGGCGAACGCCCGGCCAGGCACCTGGGCGTGGACGTCGAACGGCTCCGGATCGTGCTGGTCCTCGTCATCTCACTGCTGACCGCCGCCGCCGTGAGCGTCTCCGGGATCATCGGCTTCGTCGGTCTCGTCGTCCCGCATCTGCTGCGCATGGCGGCAGGACCTGGCCACCGCTTCCTCATCCCCGCCAGTGCCCTCGGCGGCGCGGTGGTCCTGCTCGCGGGCGACCTCGCGGCCCGTACCGTCGCGGAGCCCGCCGAGCTGCCGCTCGGGGTGCTGACCGCGCTCTTCGGCAGCCCGTTCTTCTTCTGGCTGCTGCGCAGGACCCGTCGCAGGCAAGGAGGTTGGGCATGAGGTGGCCGGACATGAAGCGGCTGGGCATGAAGCGGCTCCGGCTGCCCGGTGCGAGGCCCACGCCTCCCGCCCCGGTGAACCCCGGTGACGTACTCGCCGAGGCCGAGGCCCTGCACGTCCGGCTCGGCGCCCGCGAGGTGCTGACCGGCGTGGACGTCACGGCCCGCGCGGGCGAGGTGCTTGCGCTGGTCGGCCCCAACGGGGCAGGGAAATCAACCCTGTTGGGCGCCCTGGCCGCGGATCTCCCGGCCGCCGAGGGGGTCGTACGCGTCCACGGGCGCCCGGCGTCCGCCTGGTCGGCGCACGAACTCGCCTTGCGCCGGGCCGTGTTGCCCCAGTCGGCCGCGCTCTCCTTCCCGTTCACGGTGGAGGAGGTCGTACGGATGGGCCGGGCGCCCTGGGCCGGGACGGCGGGCGAGGACGAGGACGACGCGGCGGTGGCCGAGGCCATGGCGGCGACGGAGGTCACCGGCTTCGCGCCCCGGCCGTTCGCCGCGCTCAGCGGCGGCGAGCGGGCCCGGGTCGCGCTCGCCCGGGTGCTCGCCCAGCGCACCCGGCTGCTGCTGCTCGACGAACCGACCGCCGCCCTGGACCTGCGGCACCAGGAGTTGGTGCTGCGGGTCTGCCGGGAACGGGCCGGCGCCGGGGACGCGGTGGTCGTGGTGCTGCACGACCTGGGGCTCGCGGCGGCCTACGCGGACCGGGTGGTGATCCTGCGCGACGGACGGGCGGTGGCCGACGGACCACCGGCCGGGATCTTCACCGACCGACTGCTTTCGGACGTCTACCGACAGCCGGTCGAGGTCTTCCCGCATCCGCGCACCGGAGCGGTTCTGGTGGCCCCCGTGAGGGGTTCTTGACCCGTCTTTGACTGATTCGTGGGGCATGGTTTGAGCCACCGTGATCAAGCCGTGCCCGTACGGCGCCCATGAGAGCTGAATCACTGGACGGGCGGGTATCAGTCAGGTAAGCCTCAGATAAGTTAGGCGCGCCTCACCTCGAACCTTTGCCTGCCCTGTGTGCCTTTTGCGCACTTTGTGCCCTGTGAACCTCCCTGGAGCCTGTATGCGAGCCGTCCGACTCTCCGTCGTCACCGCAGCCGCGACCGCGGCCGCGTTGGCCGCTGTCACGGGTTGCACCGAGAAGAGCGACGCCGCCGCGGGCGACGACCGCGTCATCGAGGTCACCGCCACGGACACCAAGTGCGAGGTGTCGAAGAACGAGTTCCCGGCCGGCCATGTCCAGATCGACGTGACGAACAAGGGCTCCAAGGTCACCGAGGTCTACCTGCTCTTCCCGGACGACCGGATCGTCACCGAGCGGGAGAACATCGGCCCCGGCACCAGCCAGAAGGTCACCGCCGAGGTGAAGGCGGGCGACTACCGGATCGCCTGCAAGCCGGGCATGAAGGGCGACGGCATCCGCCAGGACGTCAAGGCCACCGGCACCGGCAAGGTCGCCAAGCGCGACCCGCGCCTGGACGCGGCCGTCGCCGCGTACCGCAAGTACGTGCAGGAGCAGGCCGACGAGACCCTGCCCAAGACGAAGGTCTTCACGGCGGCGGTCAAGGACGGCGACATCGAGGCCGCGAAGAAGGCGTACGCCGACTCGCGCATCGGCTGGGAGCGGACCGAGCCGGTCGCCGAGTCGTTCGGTGACATCGACCCGAAGGTCGACCTGCGCGAGGACGGTCTGGAGGAGGGCCAGGATCTGGAGAAGGACTGGACCGGCTGGCACCGCCTGGAGCGCTCGCTCTGGCAGGACAAGAAGCTCACCGACCGCGACTCCGAGCTCGCCGACCAGCTGATCACCGACCTCACCGACTGGCAGAAGCGGGTCGGCAAGGCCGAGATCACCCCGACCTCGATGGCCAACGGCGCCAAGGAGCTCCTCGACGAGGTCGCCACCGGCAAGGTCACCGGCGAGGAGGAGCGCTACTCGCACACCGACCTCGTCGACTTCAAGGCGAACGTCGAGGGCGCCCAGAAGTCGTACGAGCTGCTGAAGCCGGTCGCCTCGGAGAACGACGCGGCGCTGACCACGGAGCTCGACAAGCAGTTCGCGGCGCTGAACACGCTGCTCGACAAGTACCGCGAGGACAAGAACTCGTACGAGTTCGTCTCGTACGACAAGGTCGGCAAGGCCGAACAGAAGGAGCTCTCGGACGCCGTGAACGCGCTCGCGGAGCCCCTGTCCAAGCTCGCCGCCGCCGTCGTGAAGTAAGAGGGCCTGTCGCATGACGGACGCCACGAACACCTCGAACGCCGCAGACAGTACGGAGAGTGCACAGAGCACGGACACCGCCGACCGGGTCGGTGAGACGCGGGACGCCAACTCGCCCGCGCCCACCCGGCGTTCACTGATCGGCTGGGGCGGGGCCGGGCTCGCGCTCGGTGCCGCCGCGGTCGGCGGTGCGGTGGTGGTGACCCGTACCGGCGACGACGTCGATCCGACCGCCGCCGAGTCGGGTGCCGCGATCGCCTTCCACGGCACGCACCAGGCGGGCATCTCGACGCCCGTGCAGGACCGGCTGCACTTCGCCGCGTTCGACGTGAAGACCGAGGACCGCGCCGAGTTCGTCCGGCTGCTGAAGGACTGGACGGAGGCCGCGCGGCGGATGACCGCGGGGCAGGCGGTCGGCGAGGGCGCGTACGGCGGTCTGGCGGAGGCTCCGCCGGACGACACCGGTGAGGCGCTGGGCCTCAAGCCGTCGCGGCTGACCCTCACCGTCGGCTTCGGGCCCTCGCTGTTCGAGAAGTTCGGGCTGGCGGACCGGCGGCCAGAGGCCCTGGTCGACCTCCCTAAGTTCGCGGGCGACAACCTCGACCGGAACCGCAGCGGCGGCGACCTGTGCGTCCAGGCCTGCGCGGACGACCCGCAGGTCGCGGTGCACGCGATCCGCAACCTCGCCAGGATCGGCTTCGGCAAGGTCGTCATCCGCTGGTCCCAGCTGGGCTTCGGCAAGACCTCGTCGACGACTCCGGAGGCGCAGACCCCTCGTAACCTCATGGGCTTCAAGGACGGCACCCGCAACATCGCGGGGACCGAGACCGACCGGCTGAAGAAGTTCGTGTGGGTCGAGGAGAAGGACGGCCCCGCGTGGCTGGCCGACGGCTCCTATCTCGTGGCCCGGCGCATCCGCATGAACGTCGAGACCTGGGACCGGACCTCGCTCCAGGAGCAGGAGGACATCTTCGGCCGCGACAAGGGCGAGGGCGCCCCGGTCGGCAAGGCGAAGGAGCGGGACGAGCCGTTCCTGAAGGCGATGAAACCCGACGCGCACGTACGGCTCGCGCACCCCGACTCCAACGACGGGGCGACGCTCCTGCGCCGCGGCTACTCCTTCACGGACGGCACGGACGGGCTGGGCCGCCTTGACGCGGGCCTGTTCTTCCTCGCGTACCAGCGGGACGTGCGCAAGGGCTTCATCCCGGTGCAGCGCAGTCTGGCGATCGACCCGCTCAACGAGTACATCCAGCACGTGGGTTCAGCGGTCTTCGCGATCCCGCCCGGCGTCCGCGACAAGGACGACTGGTGGGGCCGGGCGCTGTTCTCCGGGGACTCCAAGGAGGCGTAGGCCGTGTTCGCGAACTATCTGATCGGCCTGCGCGAAGGGCTCGAAGCGAGCCTCGTCGTCTGCATCCTCGTCGCCTACCTGGTCAAGACCGACCGGCGGGACGCGCTGAAGCCCATCTGGATCGGCATCGGCGTCGCCGTCGCGCTGGCTCTCGGTTTCGGCTTCGCGCTCGAATTCGGTTCCCAGGAGCTGACGTTCAAGGCGCAGGAGGCGCTCGGCGGCTCGCTGTCGATCCTCGCGGTCTGCCTGGTCACCTGGATGGTCTTCTGGATGCGGCGCACGGCCCGGCATCTGCGGGCCGAACTGCACGGCAAGCTGGACGCGGCGCTGCAGATGGGCACGGGCGCGCTGGTCGCGACGGCGTTCCTGGCGGTGGGCCGCGAGGGCCTGGAGACGTCCCTGTTCGTCTGGACGTCCGTGCGCGCGTCCAGCGACGGCACCGAGGGACCGCTGATCGGTGTCCTGCTTGGCATCCTGACCGCGATCGTGCTCGGCTACCTCTTCTACCGGGGCGCCGTCCGCATCAACCTCGCCAAGTTCTTCACCTGGACCGGCGGCATGCTGGTGGTCGTGGCCGCCGGGGTCCTCGCGTACGGCTTCCACGATCTCCAGGAGGCCGACTTCCTGCCGGGCCTGACGAACAAGGCCTTCGACATCAGCACCACCATCCCGCCGGACAGCTGGTACGGCACGCTCCTCAAGGGCATCTTCAACTTCCAGCCGGACCCGACCGTCCTCCAAGTCGTCGTGTGGGCCCTGTACTTGGTGCCGACCCTGGTGCTCTTCCTGTTGCCGGCGCGGCTCGGCAGGGAGCGGCCGAAGGCGCCCGCGCCGGTGCGCGAGGAGGTCTGAGACCGACTGAGACCGAGGTCCGGGCGTGCGGCGGGCGCGCTGGATCACAGTGCGGACGCGGTACGTGATCCCGGCGTCCACGCGGTTTCCGGTCCCGGTAGGGTTCGCCTCCGGGAAGGGGAAGGTGAACAGAATCCGATGAAGACGCCGCGGACACTTCGCAGGCTGGACCGGAGCGCGCTGATAGCGGCGTCGGTGACCGTGTTGTCGGTGACGGCGAGCGGATGCGTGGTGGTGCACGGGGAACGGGAGATCCTCCCGGGGGCCACGAAGACCGAGGCGGCACGCGCCCTCAAGGACTTCACGGCCGCGTACAACGAGGCCAACGCGGCCAACGACGCGTCCCTGGACGCGGACCGGGTCACCGGTGCCCTCGGGGACATAGACGGCGCGAAGCTGAAGGCCGGCGAGAAGAACCAGCCGGACGGCAACCCGGACTACGTGCCGCTGAAGCTGACCGACACCGAGTTCACCATCCCCGAGAAGGCGGGCTGGCCGCGCTGGTTCGTCACCGACTCGCAGGCCAACAAGGGCCGGGGCGAGGACCGTTGGCTGCTGGTGTTCACGCGGGGCGGCGCGAACGAGGTGTGGCAGGTCTCGTATCTGACGATCATGCCCGCCGACGACGTACCGGAGTTCAGGAAGGACGAGGACGGCTGGGCGGAGCCGGTCACCGCGAACGCGGCGGACCTGGCGGTCGCGCCCCGGAGCCTGTCCTCCGACTACGCGACGTACCTGAAGGACGGCGGCGACATCTTCGCGCCCGGCACGCACACCTCCAAGTGGCGCTCCGACCGGGCGAAGAACGCGCGCCGGCCCGGACTCGCCCAGCAGTACATCGACGAGCCGCTGACGTCCGGCGACTACGCCCCGGTCGGCCTGCGCACCGCCGACGGCGGCGCACTCGTCTTCTTCACCACCCGCCACTACCAGAAGCAGACCGCGGCCCAGGGCGTCCCGATCAACGTCACCAGCGCCGACGTACAGGCCCTCATGACGGGCGAGCCCAAGCAGTCCCTCACCCTGGAGTCCATCTCCAACCAGGCGGTACTGGACCCACCGAAGACGGCCCCGGACCAGCAGGTGAGGTTCCTGAGCAGGATCGAGGGATTGACGGGGGCGAAGGGCGAGTAGGGGCGTCCCACTCAGGCTGCGCCTTTCAGGCGCAGGGTTCCGGCAGCGCCCCTTTAGCTTTAGGGGCGCGGGGAACTGCGCGACCAGCCACGACGGCCCGCAGTCGAATCACTCAGCCCCGACGGCCGTCAGCCCCGAAGGGGCCAGGCCGCAACATGATCCCGCTCCACACCCGCATACCGAGCACACTCATCGGTCAGAACCTCAAGCAGCGACAACGGATCCGGCAACGCGAACTCCGGCCCCCGAACCCACTCGACCGTCAACTCACCCGGCAACTGAGCGGGCGGCACCAGCACATAAGACCCCCGACAGTGCCACCGCAGCCCCGGATGCTCATCCATCGTCTCCGGATGGCAGTCCAGCTCACACGGCCACCACTCGTCCTCGTCCTCCGGCGTACCGCGCGTGGCAGTGAAGAAGAGCATCCGGTCGTTCCCGGACTGAGCCACGGGACCGACCTCGATCCCGGCGGCGAGCAACCGCTCCAGCGCCTCACGCCCGGCGTCCAACGGAACGTCGAGCACGTCGTGGACCATGCCGGTCGCGGTGATGAAGTTGGCCGACGGCTGATGCCGGGCCCACCGCTCGATCTGCGCACGGTCGGTCGTGGACTGGGTCTGCCAGGCGAACGACACCGGGTGCCGCGCGGGAGTGGGACAGCCGACGCGGTCACAGGAACATCGGTAGGCGGAGGGGTGTGCGGCGGGCGCGAGCGGCAGCCCCGCGCCTGCGGCGGCAAGCAGCAGATCCTCACGTGTCGCGCTGTCCTCGGCGTCCGTCCGGGGACGGCGGCCGCGCAGCCACTGGGAGATCCTGCCTTGCCCGCCCGAGCGGCGGCCCGACTCTGCGCTCATCTATCCCCTCGCCCTTGCTGTTGTGCGGACAGCATGCCCTATGGTCCCACCATCCTGCGCCCTGGGGGGCCGGAGCCCACATCCGGGGTGGGTGGGGCGATGCCTGCCCTGGGCACCGATCGAGCGTCATTGCATACTTTGGGATGATTTGCCTGCCCGCAATGTCGGCATGGTCACATGCGCGGGGCGAGGCCGTAGAGGGCGTACTCGACGAGCGTGTTCGCGTAGGCGTGGTCGAGCGGGCCCGTGCCCTGGAGCCAGCGCTGGGCGAGGGGCGAGGCGAACAGGTCGCGCGCGATGTACGGGTCCACGTCCGCGCGCACCTGGCCCGCGTCCTGGGCGGCACGCAGGCGCTGCGCGTACAACTCCAGCGAGGGCATGAGCAGCTTGCCGACGAACTCCTCACTGAACGCGGGGTTCGCGACGCCTTCGGCCGCGAGTGCGCGGGCCGGGGCGTCGAAGCGCGGGTCGTTGAGTTCGTCCACGGTGGCGCGCAGCACGTTCTTGAGGTCGGTCTCCAGGTCTCCGGTGTCGGGGATGCCGCTTCCCTCCGCCCAGTCACCGCCGGCCGCCTCCGCCGCCTGGGTTCCCAGGTCGATGAACGCCTCCATCAGGACCTCGGCCTTCGACGACCACCACCGGTAGATCGTCTGTTTGCCGACCCCGGCGCGGGCGGCGATGCCCTCGATCGTGGTCTTCGGGTAGCCGACCTCGCCGACGAGGGCGAGGGCGGCGTCGTAGATCGCGCGGCGGGACTTCTCACTGCGGCGCGTGGAATCGGGGGCGGGCTTCTGTGCCATGCGTCGAATTTACCAGGTTGACAAGACGCTCCGTCTCGCCACGGCTCTCTTTCGCCCCCGCCGCCCCTACCCGTCCCATCCCTGGGGGCTCCGCCCCCAGACCCCCGCATCGGCCTGAACGGCCTCGTCCTCAAACGCCTCCTCGGTCTGCAGCACTCCGGGCACGAAGTGGGGTTCGT